>JAHEYC010000054.1 GCA_023251775.1 Sphingobacteriaceae bacterium
AAGATCCAACTGATACGAATATTTTTTCTTCCGCAATGTCCCATGTCCGAATACAAAGCCTCGGCTCCGGTTGTACATAAAAAAACAGCACCCAATAACCAAAATGCTCCGGGATATTTGATCAGCATTTCAATTCCGTAATAAGGATTCAATGCTTTTAAAACGGTGAGGTCTGCGCTTAATGACATCAAACCAAAAACGCCGATCATTACAAAATACACTAACATAATAGGACCAAAAAATTTTCCTATGAATTTTGTTCCGAATTGTTGAATGAAAAATAATCCCGTAATGATGGCAATTACGATCGGCACTGTTTGAATATCGGTAAATGCCGGAAGCATTCGTAATCCCTCAACGGCTGATGCTACAGAAATAGGTGGAGTAATAATTCCTTCTCCCAAAATACAACATCCTCCAATGATAGCGGGAAATACCAACCACTTAACGCGTGCTTTTTTTACCAAGGTATACAAAGCAAAAATCCCACCCTCACCTTTGTTATCGGCTTTAAGTGTAAATATCACATACTTAATTGTGGTTTGTAAAGTGATGGTCCAAAAAATAAGACTCATACTTCCAATGATAACACTTGCATTAATTGGTTTGCTGCCAACAATGGCCTTCATTACGTAAAGAGGAGAAGTACCTATATCACCATAGATGATCCCAAGAGTAACAATAAGTCCGGCAAGGGTGATCTTGTTTAAATGATTGTGATGGTGGGATGCCATTTAATTGAGGCGAATAAAGCGAGAACAAAATTACTATAAAAAAGGATGCCGCCCCAAAAATTAGATAAAAGGGATGAAAAACGGGCTAACCTTTTAAAAAGCAAGAATTAACAGGCATTTAACGTCGTTTAAGGCAATAAATTTGTAGCTTTTCGTTAAATAGATTAACTTTAAAGGACAATTGGTTTTTTGGCAATGAGGAGGGTACTCTTAATACTATTTTTGTTCTGTGCTTATTTTTCGAAAGCAACACATAACCGAGCCGGGGAGATACTATACACGCGCATTGCACCCTTTACGGCCACCATTAACGGTAATGTAGTTCCGGTTTATTGGTATAGATTCAAGATCAATACGTATTCTGCTATTGGAAGTCCCGGCGGTAATGCCGATCGTTGTAAACTCACACTTCATTTAGGAAATGGCGATACACTTGTACTTCCACGAATAAACGGACCCATAACTTCCGGAGGGGGAGAATGTCAAAATACGCATGATGGAGTGCCACTTAGTTCAACAACTCAAGTTAATACCTATACTGCAAATTATCAGTATTTGAACGCCGGTATTTACAAAGTTTACATGTACGACCCAAATCGTAATGCAGGGGTACTTAATGTACCCAATTCGGTAAATCAACCGTTTTATCTGGAATCGTATTTAGTGATCAATAATTTTACAGGAGCTAATACCGCGCCCGAATTTACCGCGCTTCCTTTGGATAATGCTTGCAATGGAATTTGCTTTTACCATAACCCCGGTGCTTTTGATATAGATGGTGATAGTTTAAGTTATGCGATCACCGAATCTCGTGGAATGGACCAAGCCGGAAACATTGGCGCACCAATTCCAGGATATAGTTATCCTGGAAATTGGCCCAATACCGGTTCGGGAAGTTTTAGCATCAATCCTCTTACAGGAACTTTGGCATGGTGTACACCGAAACAAAACGGACAGTATAATATGGCCTTTATTGTTTACGAATGGCGTAAAAACACAGCAGGAAAGTATAGCATCATTGGCTTTGTATTACGCGATATGCAGGTTGACGTAATGTCCTGTCCAAACAATTTACCTCCCGATTTTACTCTTCCAAACGATACATGCGTTGTTGCGGGCACTTCTATCTCCAAATCAATTTCGGTTACCGATGGTAATGGATCTAACTTTGTGCAGTTGTATGGTTTTGGCGGACCATTTACATCAACATCACCTCTGGCTTCTCTATCTCCAGATTTTACCATAACACCTTACACTTCAGTTTTTCAATGGTCAACCAATTGTGGATTGATACGCAGACAACCTTACCAAATAACCATTAAGGCCGAAGATCAACAAGCGCCCGTAAAATTAGTTGTATTTAAATCATTCAATATTCGCGTTGTTCCCCCTGCGGTAACCAATGTTTCAGCAACACCGGTTGGTTCGAATATAAAAATTACTTGGACACCAAGCACATGTTTTACTGCGGTAAATCCAATTGTGCGTTATGAGGTTTACCGTAAGAATGATTGCATTACACCAACGTATGATCCATGTAAAGAAGGCGCACCCGCAGGTTTTGTATTAACAGGAACTACAACAGCAGCAGGGTCTCAGCTCACAGATACAAATGGCGGACAAGGATTAGTTGTGGGTCAGGATTACAGTTATATTGTTGTGGCGGTTTATGCCGATGGCTCTACCAGTTTTGGAAGTGCAAGCATATGCACCAAATTAAAACGCGATGTTCCTATTTTACTGAACGTAGATGTACTTTCAACAGGAACTTCAACCGGAAGTGTTTTTGTTCGTTGGGCAAATCCTTTAGCAAACACGGGTAATTTAGATACATTGGTTTTAAGCGGCCCGTACACTTACAATCTTTTATACAAACCTGTTTCAGCTTCAACATACAGTATTGTTTACACAACAACACAAGCGCAATTCTATCAATTATTTAATTCGGCATCTACATCATTTACGCACACGGGCATCAACACCGTGGCCGGGCCGGTAGAATACAAAGTTGAATTTAGTTCGGGCACCACTACAGTTGGAACATCGCAAAGAGCAACCTCAATATTTTTAACAGCTACAGGTGGTGAGCGGAAAATAAAATTAAGTTGGACATCGCAAACACCATGGAATAATTATAAATACGATGTGTATCGAAAAGATCCTTCACAAACAACATTTACTTACATTGCAACTACGAGTTCAACGGCGTTTAACGACTCAATTAATATTGGAAGTTTAACTACCCACTGTTATTATGTTTTTGGTGAAGGAAAATATTCCGATCCATCTATTGAAGATTCGTTAAAGAACAGATCACAAGAAGCATGTGGAACAGAGCAAGACATTACACCGCCATGCGCGCCTGTTGTGGCAATTACTTCGGATTGTCTCACCGGATTTATTTCGTTGACCTGGAATAATGTGAGCTTGGGTTGTGCTAACGATGTAGTAAAATATTATTTGTATAAAAAAGAAACAGAAGAAGCACCTTATATTTTGATAGATACATTACAAGGCGCAAGTTCTACAGCATTTCAATTCGATGGCTTGGCTGATATAGCAGGATGTTTTGCAGTTTCGGCTGTAGACTTTTCGGGAAATGTGGGCAGCAAGAGTGCAGATATGTGTATTGATAATTGTCCTGAATTTGAATTGCCAAATATTATTACCGCAAATGGTGATGGCGCTAACGATTTTTTCAAAGCCATACGTGTGCGACAAATAAAAGAAATTGATCTTTACTTGTACGATCGTTGGGGAACTTTGGTATTCAAAACAAAAGATCCATTATTTAAATGGGATGGAACAAGTATCTTTAGCAGCCGAAAAGTAAGCGACGGCACCTTCTTTTATATTTGCGACGTGTACGAAAAACGCGTGAAGGGAGTTAAAAAACGATCGCTCAAAGGATGGTTACAGGTTGTAAATTAATGATACTTACCGAGCAACCGCAGCAAATTAAAATTCACAAACCTTTATTGAATGGTATAGCCACGTCGTTGGCTTTGATATTCAACGAGAACAGGTATAGCGATAAGGTTCTCGAAAAATTATTCAAGCAAAATAAACAATGGGGTTCGCGCGATCGTAAATTCATAGCCGAAAGTGTTTACGATATTGTAAGGCATTACCGTTTGCTGTCGCATTTAGCACAAACAAAAAATAATTACTGGTTCATCACGTCTGTTTATTTTGTTTTGAAGAACATTGAACTTCCCCCTTGGCCCGAATTCAAACATGTGAATAAAGAACAGATCATTGCGGAGTATACTAATTTAAGAACCGATTTTAATATTTTCAATTCGTATCCCGAAGAATTAGCTGAGGTTTGTATAAGCGAATTAGGAAAAGAAAAATGGGAACGCGAAGCATTAGCCATGAACACCATGGCAGAAGTTGTTTTGCGCGTAAATACATTAAAAACAAATACCGAAGAACTTCAAAAGAAATTGTTGCTAGAGAAAATTGAGACTGAAAAATTAAAGGACACAGACAATGCATTGAGCTTAAAAAAACGCGCCAATATTTTTTCTACGTCATGTTTCAAAGAAGGTTTATTTGAGATCCAAGATCAAGGTTCGCAACAAATAGTTATGTTTTGTAAACCCGAGCCAAAACAATTTGTTATTGATGCTTGCGCCGGAGCGGGAGGAAAAAGTTTGGCTTTGGCAGCCTTAATGCAAAATAAAGGACGCATTATTAGTATGGATGTGGCGCAATGGAAATTGGATGAATTATCTAAACGCGCTAAAAGAGCAGGTGCATTTAATATTGAGACAAAACTCATTGATAAACCCGAACAAATTGAACGTTTTAAAGAAAAAGCTGATCTTGTTTTGCTTGATGTGCCATGTAGTGGGCTTGGTGTTTTGAAAAGGAACCCTGATACCAAATGGAAATTTAACAAAGCCACATTCGAAAAAACAAAACAACTTCAACAAGAGATATTGAATGATTATTCTTGCATGGTAAAATTGGGGGGTGGCACCTTAGTTTATAGTACATGTAGCATATTAACATCTGAGAATAGGGCCCAAGTGGACCATTTTTTGAAAAAAAATAATACATTTGTTATAGCAGAAGAAAGAACCATTTACCCAAGCGAAGGATTTGACGGATTTTATATGTGTAAATTGAGAAGGGCGTAAAACAAAAAACTTAGATCAAATAAAATGATGATCACCAAAACATATTCAGTATTAGATTCGCACCGCGATAGGATCTCGTATGTAGAATTTTGGGATAATGGTATCATTTATATTAAAATTGAAGATAAGGCCGAAATTGAATTAAGTGATGCTCAAGCACAATATAATTTTTTACTATCCAAGTTCGACGGAAAGAAGAAGCATAGAGTTTTAGTGGACCCGGGAAAATTTACCAGCTTAACAAAAGATGCACGTGAGTTCTCGCAAAGGCCGGAGTCGAACGAAATGACACTTGCAACGGCCGTTATTACACGATCGCTTGCCCACCGCATTGTTATTAATTTCATGATCAGTATCATTCATCAACAAACCATGAAAATGCGAATGTTCGATTCAAGAGAAAAGGCCATTGATTGGCTACTTGAACAAAAAAATTAAAAAACCCTCCGATGATCAGGAGGGTTTTTTGTTGTTA
Organism: Sphingobacteriaceae bacterium; assembly: GCA_023251775.1. GTDB lineage: Bacteria > Bacteroidota > Bacteroidia > B-17B0 > Aurantibacillaceae > Aurantibacillus. The sequence goes on from JAHEYC010000054.1 coordinate 5,358, forward strand.
GAAATTACTTTTTAGCACTTTTTTTAGCCGCTTTTTTAGGAGCTGATTTTTTCTTCGTGCTTTTTTTAGCTGTTCTCTTTTTCTTAGGTCGCTTTACACCGGTTGAACCAATGTGACGCTTACCTTTTTTGGTTTTTTTGTCGCCTTTTCCCATTTTGAGATTTTTATTTGCATAAAAATATAAAATTATATCCAAACAAAATACATAAACGTATATTTACATTAAAAATTAGTTGTTGAAAAATACCTTTCATAAGCAAGAACGATTATCGGGCAAAAAAGCCATTGATCTTTTATTTGCTAAAGGAAAGGGTTCAAGCCTTGCGCCTCTAAAACTCATTATGAGGACCTCGTTAAGTACGCAGATCTTCCCAGCAAGAGTGATGTTTGTGGTTCCCAAGAAAAAATTCAAGCGGGCTCACGACCGAAATCTTCTCAAGCGCCGTATGCGCGAAGCTTATCGCGTTAACAAGAACGCGTTTTACGATTCGTTGAACCAAACCGGGCTTAAAGTTAGCTGCGCTTTCCTTTATACGAGCGGTAAAACCGATACTTACGCGGTAATACAAAAAGCGCTTATCGAGCTTTTAAGTCAAAGCGTTAATAAATTAAGATCCTCCTCAACAACTAAAATTATTGATTAACTTTATAAAAGAATTTGAATAGCTTAATGAAGGTGAAAAATTGGTATAAAAAAATAGGCATCACACTCCTTGTGTTGTGTATCAGTATTGGTGGAATTTCTTTTACTCAGGATTATTTCGAAATAAGTAAGAATCTTGATATTTTTAATACGCTTTATCGCGAATTGAATGTATCGTATGTTGACGAAACAAAACCCGGACAATTAATGAAGACCGGCATCGATGCTATGTTGAACTCACTTGATCCCTACACCATTTATTATCCTGAAAATGAAATTGAGGATTTTAGATATATGATGACGGGAGAGTACGGAGGAATTGGCGCAACTGTTTTTGATAATAATGGTAAAATTTTAATTGATGATCCCTACGAAGGTTTTGCTGCTTTCAAAGCGGGTTTAAGAGCGGGCGATCAAATTGTGGGCGTTAATGGAAATAATGTGCTTGGAAAACGCACTGAAGATATTACGGGTTTATTAAAAGGACAAGCCGGAACACCCGTAAAATTAAAAGTGATAAAAGTAGGACAAACCACTCCCGTTGAATTGAATTTGGTGAAAGAAGAGATCAAAACTCCTGCGGTGCCTTACCACGGAATGTTAGGCAATAACCAAACCGGATATATTTTATTGACACAATTTACCGAAGGTTGTGCCAGTCAAGTAAAGGATGCATTGGTTGATCTAAAAGGAAAAGGATGTAAGAATATTATTTTGGATCTACGCAGCAATCCGGGAGGATTATTAACTGAAGCGGTGAACATTGTGAACCTATTTATTGAAAAAGGAATTGAAGTTGTTTCTACCAAAGGAAAAATTGCCGAATGGGATAAAACGTATTTGTCGGTAAATAATCCTATCGATACACAAATTCCTTTAGTAGTTATGGTGGACGAAAGTTCTGCTTCTGCTTCCGAAATTGTATCGGGCGCATTGCAGGATCTGGATAGAGCCGTTATTGTTGGACAACGCACGTATGGAAAAGGTTTAGTGCAACAAACCCGCGATCTTATTTATAATGCTAAAGTAAAAGTTACGGTTGCTAAATATTATATTCCAAGTGGCAGATGTGTACAAGCCTTGGATTATAGTAATAAAGATGAAGAGGGACGCGTTGAAAAAGTGCCGGATAGTTTGATCACTGCTTTTAAAACAAAAGGCGGACGAATTGTTTACGATGGGGCAGGTGTAGTGCCGGATATTAAAACAGCTCACGAGAAAATAGGATTGATAAGTGTGGCTTTGTATAACAAGCATCACATATTTAATTTTGCAACCAAATATTATTTGGCGCATAAGGAAATAGTGCCTGCTAGAGATTATAAATTAAAAGAGGAAGAGTATCAAGAATTTTTAAGCGATATCAAAGGAAAAGATTATTCGTATAAATCAAAAAGTGAGATAGAATACGAAGAACTCAAAAAACAATCGAAGGAAGAAAAATATTACGACGGTTACAAAAATGAGATCGAGGCCTTAGGAAAAAAGATAGAGGAAGGAAAGAAGGAAGATCTTGTAGCGCACAAACCTGCTATTATGCGATTATTAGAAAAAGAGATCGTAGCACGTTATTATTTTCAAACCGGAAAAATTGAATATGGATTAAGAACAGATCCGGAAATTATTCTGGCACTTGATCTTTTAAAAGAAGATACTAAAGTGAAGACCATTTTAACCACAAGCGAAAAGCCTACTAAACCTTTTAACGTGCATAAACGTTTTTAAAAGATATTTTTGCGATTCATCTCTCATACCAATTGCGCATCTTTATTTGACTAGTCTAATCGTTCTTTTTCATCAATACTTCTTCAAAAAATTGTTCCGTAGCTTAGGCTATGCAACAATTTTTTTCATCGTTTTGATAAAAAATAACTTCTTATCTTTAGCCTAATAAAGATGCGCAACTGGTATAAAATAAAACCCGAATACTTTTTTTTAGTGATCGCACTTTTTTTTGAATGGCGATTCAACAAAGTAACACCCCCTTTTCAAGTCCCCGACGAGTTCAATCATTTTTATAAAGCGTATAAGATCTCGCAAGGAGAATTTTTACCAATACAGGAGAATAAGCGTCTTGGCGGTACAATTCCATGGAGTGTACGAGAATTCATCCGCCCCTTTCACAAAGTGGCAACCAATATAAAGTACACTACCAGCGATGCTGAGATAAATGGTTCGTTCGATCTTAAATTTTCTGATAGGGATTCTGTTTTTCTAGATTTTCCAAACACAGCAGTTTATTCGGCTGTATCGTATGCACCACAAGCTTTGGCATTATACATCACCAAACAATTCAAAGATGTATCAACAGCGCGAATGTATTACAATGGAAGATATCTCACATTTTTAATATGGCTAGTTGCCATGTTCTTTGTTATTCGGATGATCCCATTCGGAAAATGGTTAATGACCTTGGTCGTTTTGCTCCCCATGAATATATATATGGCCAATTCGTTTAGCGCCGATACTATGACCAATATTATTTCCTTGCTGTTCATTTCATTTGTACTAAAACTTTCATTGCAAGAAAAAAAGATAACGTATTGGAGTATTGTTGCATTACTTTTATTGATCGTTCTTCTGGTTCTTGCAAAAGTGGTGTACGTTGGACTAATAGTTCTTTTGTTGGTGATCCCTCCAAAACAATTCGCCAACATGTATTTGTATGCTTCAAGCATGTTGTTTCTTTTTTTGGCGGCATTTATCGCAACCAATTCGTGGTCGTCAACCATTCTTGAATTTTATTTACCTTATCTTGATTACAATCCTGATTTCAGGAATGGGATCTGTTTATCCAATTGCGCTAATTATGGTATTCAAAAACAATTGCTCCTCGATCACAAATGGTATTTTGTGAATTTGATCTATCGCACAATTCTTGATCACCCTGTAACATATCTTAGTAGTTATATTGGTGGTTTTGGAAGTATGGATCTTTACTTGCCGCGCACGATCACAGGTTCAGCTTATGCCATTATCATACTGGTTGCGCTCACCGAAAAGAACGAAAAGGTCACACCTTGGCAATTCAAACCTTTATTTGTTGTTGCAGCTTTAGCAGCGTTTGCTTTGCTTTCCCTTTCGCAACATTTAACCTGGGATTGTGTTGGCGAGGATGCCGTTGATCTTATTCAAGGACGTTATCTTATTCCAATGATGCCATTATTATTTCTATTATTTTCAAATACATTCTCAAAATATTATTGGATAGCACCGCCAATAGTTTTACTATCGGTAATGTTCCTTCATCGCGCATCATGTCAGATCATTTATCCGCGTTATTTCAAAGACTCATATTACGAAAAAATAGAATTTTCGTGCGATGCCGAAAAAATAAATGAGAAGAACGAATACATCACCACCAACGATTCTATTTTTTTAGAAGCAGGTAAATTTAGAAGCGATTCGTTTGCGCATAGTGGAAAATATTCGGCATTTTGTAATGAGTGGATCCAATATCAAATGAGTTACCGTTTCAAGAATTTAAGATATGGCGATGTTGTGGAGATGTGGGGTTGGCAAAAAGGAAAAACGGGCGAGTTGGTTATTTCGGCGCACGGCAAAGGAAGTTGGGATACGGTAAATTTCTTTTTTAATTCAAATGCTATTCATTATCGCGATGAAAAAGGCTGGGGATATATGAATGCTGTTTTTACCGTGAACAGAAGATGCGATAGCAGCGATGCCATTATGTTCTTGTGGAGTCCTGATAGTACAAAGAGGATCTACTTCGACGATCTTAAATTCAGTATAAAAAAATACAAAGGAAAATACCTGGATAGCGTTTATATTATTCCTTAAGCTATTAAATAAATTCTTCGCGTTTGAAATAATCAATGATGGCATCAACGATCAAACGATTTTGCTGTTTGGCATCTAAGGGCGGTAATTCTTCATTTAATTTCCAGTGTGGCCATCCGTCGGGGTCTTTTCCTTCATAAACATAAAATCCAAATGGTTCCAACAAGGTACAAATGGCCACGTGCATGATGCCTAACTTCTCGTCTTTTTTATATTTCGCAAAAGGTTTTCCTAATTCTTGCAAGCCTATCAAAAAAATAAGCGCATCCATATCGGGCTCTTCACCAAAGCGCTCTTTCAATTTCTCTTGTAATAATTGCCACTCGCTCTTCATTTCAAATAGCCCTCAATAAAATCTAACAGTTCGTCTTTTCCAATGTTTTTTTCGGCGGAAGTAATAAATGAATTGGGAAGTTCGCTGAAGATCAACAATAATTTTTCTTCAATAAGTTCAAGATTCTTTTTTAGTTCGAGTTTGGAATTTTTATCTGCTTTAGTGTAAATAATAGCAAATGGGATATCTTTTTCGCCGCACCATTGTAAAAATTCGGCATCAATTTGTTGTAAAGGCAAACGACTATCGATCAAAATAAAAAGACAAACCAAATTCTCGCGTTTGCTGCAGTATTCGATGATGATCGTTTCAAATTCAGATTTTTGAACTTTAGAAGTTTTGGCATAACCGTATCCCGGAAGGTCAACAATATACCAATTATCGTTTATGATAAAATGATTGATGAGTTTTGTTTTACCCGGTGAAGCAGACGTTTTTGCAAGTTTGTTATTATTGCACAACATATTTATGAGCGACGATTTGCCCACATTACTTCGTCCTATAAAACCAAATTCGGGTAAGCGCGAACGCACACACTCACTTAATTTGGCGGAGCTTTTATGAAATGCCGCTTTTTTAATGATCATGATCTTGCTTTCTTTTCCTCCACGTACGAATTAAGGTGACGCTCTTTTTTACTTTCGTAAATATCGGCAATGCTCACCAAGATCCCTGTTTCTTCAACGCCGCCAAATGTTGGGTTTATGGCTGTACCAAAACTTTTCATGGTGGGACTTAAATTCATGTACGCATTTACCAAAGGCGGAATGTTCTCGCCAATAGTGCGCACAATTTTATTTAGTACAGCATGCCCTTCTTTATAACTCAAACCTTTAAGTTCATTTAAAAATGTGCTAACATCCGTTTTAATAGTGATGCCATGAATTGGGGTTACTAAATTTTCTTTATCAGGAAAATAAAAATTCATAAAACTTAAAATATGATCACGTGCTTGCACATTAAAATCGGTGTACATGGTAACCTTGCCAAAAAAATGTTTTTGCGAAGGATTATCAATTACAATAGCACCTAAACCATCCCATAAATTATCTAAACTAAATAATCCTTTTCTAAATTGTTCGCTTGGTTGATACGCGGGTTGAATAAACGAACGTCCAAGTTCAATGGTATATGGCACATAATCTTTATAAAATTGCTGACTAAAATCAAACAACTCAGTTGTTGCTAAATGAACTTTTCCGTCACGAAATTCAGCATCTTTGCATAAAATAAAACGATAAGCTCCTACTATTTCTTTATCAACCGGATTCCAAACCAATAATTGCTGATAAGGATGTTCGCTAAGGTCAAATTCGTCAAGATCAATGTCCTTGCCAGTTCCGCCACCCGCATGTCTAAAAGTTACTTCACGCAAACGCCCGATCTCGCGCATCACATTGGGCGAATTTAAATGGGTAATGATATATATCTCGTTATTACCGTTGTTGGTCTTACGAACGTAACGCTCTTTGTTGAGCTCATCCAATAAGGCCTCACGGCTAACTTTCTCAATGATCTCGTTCATAAAAAGAAAGTAAATATAGACATTTAAAAATGTATTAAAAAGCTGTTTTTCCTCTTAGAACCGTTAATTCGCGGTTGATAAGCTTGGTTTTGAGGCCTCCTAAATAAACCGTAATTTTAAGCTCTTAAATTATAGTAAAAATGAAGTTTGGCGTAGTTGTTTTTCCGGGGTCTAATTGCGATGAGGACATGGTATATGTTCTGAAAGAGATCTTTAAAAAAGAAACCGTAAAGTTATGGCATAAAAATACTGATCTGGAAGGATGCACGCATATTATTTTACCTGGCGGATTTTCTTACGGTGATTATTTACGTAGTGGAGCCATTGCACGCTTTTCTCCTATTATGAACAAAGTGATCGAGCACGCGAACAACGGAGGATTTGTATTTGGTGTTTGTAATGGTTTTCAAATTTTATGCGAAAGCGGATTATTGCCCGGCGCATTGCTTCATAACGATAGTCGTAAATTCATTTGCAAAAATGTGTATTTAAAAGCGGTGAATACCGATACTGCTGTTACAAATGCAGTACCTGCCAATAAAGCTTTAAAAATTCCGATCGCGCATGGCGAAGGAAAATATTTTATTGAGCCAAATGCGCTTAAAAAAATGAACGATAACGGACAGATCATTTTTAGATATTGTGATGAGAACGGAAAAATAACTGCCGAATCAAATCCCAATGGAGCCATTGAGAATATTGCGGGTGTTTGCAACGAAGCAAAAAATGTATTTGGAATGATGCCACATCCCGAAAGAGCCTCCGATGCTGAACTTTTCAATATTGACGGAAAGCTCTTATTCGAGAGCATTTTACACAGCCAAATGGTATCAAAATAGTAAAAAAGGCACTTTATATACAGGAACTGCCTTTCATGTAGTTTTTAGGATAAAAACCATCTTAGTTCCTTAATTTTAATACCCAATGCAAAAATACCTGATCATATGTTTCACCTTATTAGGAAGTCTTAATGCCCAAAATAATTGGGATCTTAAGAGTTGTGTAGATTACGCAGTGAAACATAATATTCAATTAAAACAAGCTGATCTAAATAACCAGATCAACGGAAATAATTACGACCAAACCAAAGCTGCCATTTTACCAAGTTTGAATTTAGCAGCTGTGCATACGTATAACTTTGGTAAAACCATTGACCGTTACACCAATACATTCGCGAACCAACAAGTGCTTTCGCAAAACTTTTATGCAAGCAGTAATGTTGTTTTATTCAGTGGCTTTAGTCAGTACAATAATTTAAAAGCAAGTGAGTATTCTTATAAGAGTAATGGAGAGAGTTTAAAACAGCAGCAAAATGATCTTACATTGAATGTGGTGAATTTATATTTGAATGTGATCTTTACGGATGAATTAGCAGGGATCTCTAAAAATCAATTCAAGATCACCAAAGAGCAATTAGATCGCACGACAAAATTGGTGGAAGCCGGCTCTTTGGCAAAAAGTGTGCAATATGATATAGAAGCACAATTGGCCAATGAAGAAGTAAATGTGATCACGTCGGAAAATAATTATCAAATAGCATTGTTAAGTTTAAGACAGGTGATGAACTTGGATAGCGTTAGCAGTTTTAATATTATAAAACCAAATTTGGATGTAGAAAGTCAAGGCATTTTAACTACGGATGTTCAAGGCATTTATGAAACCGCATTAAAAAATCAACCTGGTATTAAGTCGGCTGAATACAGTTTATTAAGTTCAGAAAAAACTTTGGCCTACGCTCGCGGAAGAAGAAGTCCAACCATTAGCATGAATGCTTCCATTGGTACAGGTTATTCGGGTTTAGCAAAAGATATTAAAGGATATAATATCACAGGGTATGATACAACTGCCATTACAACAGGCGGACAATATGTGCTTTCTCCAAGAACAGAATTAGTAACGCAAAACAAACCCTTTGCCGATCAATTCAAAGATAATGTAAATAAGAGTCTTGGTTTTACATTAAGCATTCCACTATTCAACGGCCTAACAACACACACCGGAGTTAAGAATGCCAAATTAAATTTGATAAGTGCTAAGTACGGACAAGATCTTGCCAAACAAAATCTTTACAAAACTATTGTGCAAGCCTACACAAGCGCCAAAGCAGCATTGAGCAGATACATGGCCAATAAAAAAAGTGTAGAAGCTTCGCAGGCCTCATTTAATTTTGCCGATCAAAAATTTAATGTCGGTGCTATTAGTGCATTTGATTATAATACGGCAAAGAACAGATTATTAAATGCTCAAAGCAATTTATTGCAAAGCAAGTACGATTATATCATGCGCTTAAAGGTGTTGGATTTTTATCAGGGGAAAGATCTAACGTTTTAAATGAAGAATTTCTCGCAGCTCCGCTGCTCACATGTTTTTAGCCACGTCCCGATAGCTATCGGGACGTGGCAAAAGAGACGTTAGATTCAATTCAACACAATTTCCTTTATCGCTTTTGCCCAAGCATCGCTGCTATTCAAACTTTTTACAAGGGTAACTTTTTCGCCGCCATTAGTGTGAAAAATTTCCTGATACTCAGTTCCAATTTCGTAAATGGTCTCTAAACAATCGGCCACAAAAGCAGGGGAGAATACTAAAATATTTTTTGCGCCTTTTTTCGCAAGCTCGGCAATTACTTTATCGCTGTAGGGCTTTAACCATTTATCGTCTAAGCGACTTTGAAATGAGGATGTATATTTTCCTTCGGGGATATTTAAAGCGCTTACTAATTGTCTTGTGGTTTCCATACTATTAGCGCGGTAACAAAAACGATTATGAGCAGTGATCTCATTACAACATGCACCAATGTTGCATGTATTGTTTCCATAATGCGCCGAAGCTTTTAAGATTTGTCGCTCGGGTAAACCATGATAACTAAATACAACATGATCGTATTTTTTTATGTCGTGATCTTTAGCCGCATCCAAAAGTGCATCCAAGAATTTTGGATGATCATAAAATTTACTGATCACATTTAAATTTGGGATCACTTCCCATTTTTTTATTCTATTCAATACCTCTTCCAAGGTACTTCCCGTGCTTGATGAAGCGTATTGCGGATATAAAGGAATGATATGAATTTTTTCGGGATGAAGTTTTCTCAAATTTTCCAAAGCATTTTTAATACTTGGTGTTTGATACCGCATAGCAAGTTCAATATGGATATGTGGCGGAACAATTTCCAGTAATTTAGTTTTGAGAGCAAGGCTATGAAGTAAAAGCGGCGATCCTTCTTTGGTCCAAATAGCTTGATATAATTTTGAGGATTTGAATCGGCGAAAAGGAACAATGATGCAATTCACCAAAAAAAATCTTCCTATGGGATTGATATCAATAACACGTTTATCATTTAAAAATTGCGTAAGATATTTACCAACCTTCCCCGGTGTTGGATCATCGGGTGTTCCAAGATTTATAAGGAGAATAGTTTCTTTTACCATGTTACTGCTCGGCTGTTTTGGTTTCTTCAACAACAGGTTCAGGATCTTCAGTAGGTTGCGCACTTCTTTTCTGAATGCGTTTTTGAAAAACGATCAATAATCCCACACCAACCGAAATAGAAAAATCGGCGAAATTAAAAATGGGTCTGAAGAATTGAAAATCTTCTCCACCCCAAAATGGGAACCAATCAGGGAATCGTCCGTTGTAAATTGGGAAATAGAACATATCAACTACATGTCCGTGCAAAATTCCCGCATAACCATTTCCCGGCGCCACTAAATGTGCAGCCAAAAATTCATCGCTCTCCGTAAAAATGCTTCCGTAAAAAACACTGTCTAAAATATTTCCAATGGCTCCCGCTAATATAAGTGACACGCAAAAAATAAAAAGCGGATTCTCTTTTTGACGAACAATGTGTCTTATGTAAATGATACCACCAATACTTGCCAAAATACGGAACACACTTAAAATAAGTTTGCCATAATCGCCGCCAAATTCCATTCCAAATGCCATGCCCGGATTTTCGGTGAAATGAATGATGCACCAATTACCAATTCTTCCAACCTCTCCCAAAGGGTAATTCAATTTAATGAAGATCTTGATGAACTGATCAACGAACAGTATCACAAACAAGGTGAGGATGGGTATGCGATAAGTTTTTAGCATCAAAAGAAAAAGGTTATTTTGTGTTGCAAAAATAACCTTTTTTAAATAAGTAAAATTATGATTTAAGAACTTTGGTTTAATTTAGCATCTATACTTAATGTAGCATGCGGCACACTGCGTAAACGCTCTTTTGGGATCAGTTTACCAGTAACGCGGCAAATGCCATAACTTTTATTTTCGATACGAACCAAAGCATTCTTTAAGTTAATAATGTATTTTTCCTGACGCGATGCTAATTGAGCGGTTTCTTCTTTGCTCATTACATCACTTCCATCTTCTAGTAATTTAAAAGTTGGCGATGTATCATCGGTGCCATGATTATCTTCGTTGCTTAACGTTTGTTTTAAAAGATCATAATCGGTTTGCGCTTCTTTTAATTTTTCAAGGATCAGTTCTTTGAACTCTGCTAATTCCTTATCGGTATAACGAGAACGATTATCTTTTGTATTTACAAATGGTTTAGGAGCTTTCTCGCCTTGTTTTTTGATCAATGGTTTAGAAAGATCAACTTGTAATGGACGGTTACGAATATACGCTTCCATACTTCCACCGCTAGATTTTCCTTCGCTCTTTTTACGACGACCGCGACCGCGTTTTATTGGAACTTCATCTTCGTCTTCTTCCGGTTCAGGAATTTCAACAGCACCTTCCAGATCAACCAATCCTGCTTCATCTAATTCGCCCACTAATTCTTCTTCCTCATCAGGTTTTTCGTAATCATCTTTTACGTCAACGTCTTCATCATCATCATCGCCGCCCTTTCCTTTTTTAGCACCCTTTTTTGCTTTAGGATCTTCTTTACCTTTTTTCTTTGCAATAGCATCGATAGGTTTTCCTACTGGTTTTTTTCCTTTTGCAATTTCTTTCTTCACCGCTTTTACCGGTTTAGCTGCTTTCTTTACCGGTTTAGCAACTTTTTTTGCCGCAGCTTTCTTTGCAGGTTTCGCAACTTTCTTTGCAGGTTTTTTCGCAGCAGGTTTTGCTGTCTTCTTCGCAGGCTTAGATGCTTTTTTTGCAGCAGGCTTAGCTTTCTTTTTGTCTTTTTTTGCCATTCTATTAAGTTCTATTTAATTTAATTTTTCAATCGAGATCAGCGTAGAAATTGTTTCATCAACCTCCACTAAATTTGCACCCACACTAGTTAATGAATCCACCAATTGAAGGTCGCCCGTAAGCGTTTCAGAACAAATATAACTTAAATTGTTCTTAATTGCAGAGTCTAATTTAGTGTTTTGTTGTATTCTCACCAAAATTTTGTCGGTAACGTCTAAACCCTTGTCCTTCCTCATGTTCTGGATCCTATTCACTACTTCACGAGCCAATCCTTCCTGCTTTAATTCGGTAGAAATGCTCACATCAAGGGCCACTGTTAAAGCACCGCTATTGGACACTTTCCAGCCCGGAATATCCACCGGAATGATCTCCACATCTTCGTTCTCTAAAACAATTTCAGTGCCCGCTATAGTTACTACAAATTTTCCTGTGCGTTCTATATCCTTTATTATTTTTGCTCCATTCTCTTGAGCAAATGCCTGCACTGCTTTCATATGTGCACCACATTTTTTACCTAATGTTTTAAAATTCAATTTCAAATTCTTTGTGATCTGCGTTTTGCTTTCATCCACAAATTCTATCTCCTTTACATTCACTTCGGCAAGTATTAGATCTTTTACCGCTTCGATCTTTGCTTGAATATCTTTATCTAAAATTGGAATTTGAATTTTTTGTAAAGGCTGACGAACTCTTATATTTTCTTTTTTGCGAATAGATAAGATCATCGACGAGATCTTTTGCGCAAGATCCATGCGTTGTTCTAAAGCACTATCAATTATTTTTGAATCTGTTGTTACAAATTGCGTTAAGTGAACCGACTCAGGTGCGAAGAAGGAATTACTCTTCACAGCTTTATCTTTAATTGGCGCACGTAAATTTTGATACATCCAATCGGCAAAGAATGGGGCAATAGGACTCATTAATTGCGCAACAACGGTTAAACATTCGTGTAAAGTCTCATAAGCTGCTTTTTTATCGCTGCTCATTTCGCCTTTCCAAAAACGACGACGACTTAAACGCACATACCAATTACTTAAATGCTCGTCAACAAATTCTTCAATGCTGCGTGCTGCACGATGAGGTTCAAAATTTTCGTATTGCTCGGTAACATCTTTTATTAAACTGTGAAGTTTAGATAAGATCCAACGATCTAATTCATCGCGATCTTTAGCGGGAACAATAGTTTGTTCATCCACCACAAAATTATCTACGTTAGCGTATAAGGCAAAAAATCCGTAAGTATTATAAAGCGTGCCAAATAATTGTCGTTGCACATCGGTAATTCCATCTTCGTTGAATTTCAAATTATCCCAAGGTGCTGCGTTCGCGATCATGTACCAACGCGTTGCATCTGCACCGTATTTTTCTAAAGTAATAAATGGATCAACCGCATTACCCAAGCGCTTGCTCATTTTATTTCCGTTCTTATCCAACACTAATCCGTTCGACACAACATTTTTATAAGCCACCGAATCAAAATTCATAGTAGCGATGGCGTGTAGTGTAAAGAACCATCCGCGTGTTTGATCAACACCTTCGGCAATAAAATCGGCAGGAAAATATTTTTTGCCATCAATTAATTCTTTGTTCTCAAATGGATAATGCACTTGCGCATAAGGCATAGCCCCGCTATCAAACCACACATCAATAAGATCCGGTTCGCGAAATAATTTTTTACCGTTCTTCTCTAAAATAATAGCATCGGCATAAGGTTTATGAAGATCAAATGTTTCGTAATTCTCTTTGGTAAAATTGCCCGCTTTGAATTTCCCAAGTGGATCATCCTTCATCACACCTTTTGAAACGGCATTTACAATTTCTTTTTGTAATTCTTCGGCCGAGCCAATGCAAATTTGTTCTGCTCTGTCCTCACTTGTCCAAATAGGAATTGGAATTCCCCAAAAACGTGAGCGCGATAAATTCCAATCATTTAAATTCTCTAACCAATTACCAAAGCGTCCTGTACCCGTTGATTCAGGCTTCCAATTAATGGTATTGTTCAAAGCTATCATTCTGTCTTTAGCCGCGGTTGATTTAATGAACCACGAATCCAAAGGATAATACAATACAGGTTTATCTGTTCTCCAACAATGCGGATAACTGTGCTCGTAGGTTTCTTTCTTAAATAATTTTCCTTCTTCTTGTAATTTTAAAACAATACGTTCATCAACACTTAAATAAACTTTAAGATCTTTTATTTTTCCTGCAGCTTCTAATACCTTTTTCTGTTTTTCAAATTCGGTTTTCTTTTCGTCATCCGTTAAATACGCTTCCTTCACATATTCATCACCGTATAAAAAAACACCATCTTGCACTTCAGGTAAAAATTTACCGCGTCTATCAACCAAAGTCAATGAACCAATATTATTTTGCTTGGCAACTTTAAAGTCATCCGCACCAAAACTTGGCGCAATATGTACAATTCCTGTACCATCGGTTGTAGTAACAAAATCTCCAACAACAACTTTAAATGCATCGCCTTCGGGTTCTACAAATGGTAGTAATTGATCGTAATGAATTCCTGCAAGATCAGAACCTTTGGCATGTGCAATTATTTTAAAGGGAATATTTTTGTCGCCCGCTTTGTAATCTTCAAAGGGAAGATCTGTATGTTTCTCCGAAAAATATTTGTGTAACAGGTCTTTTGCAAGAATTGTATTTTGTGGTGTTCCTGAGAATGGATTAAAACTTTTTACAACAACATACTCAATATCTTTTCCAACTGCTAATGCAGTATTCGATGGTAATGTCCAAGGAGTAGTTGTCCATGCCATAAAGTAAAAATCATTCACCTCGTTCTTAAACGAGGAAAGAAATTTATTCTTCTCAAATTCTTTTTTGCGTATTTTAAATTGAACAGTGGCCGTTCTATCTTTCACATCTCTGTAACATCCGGGTTGATTTAATTCGTGCGAACTTAATCCTGTTCCTGCTGCGGGCGAATAGGGCTGAATGGTATAACCTTTGTACAATAAATTTTTCTTGTACAAATTTTGCAATAACCACCAAACACTTTCAATATATTTATTATCGTAGGTGATATAAGGATCGCTCATATCCACCCAATAACCCATTTGCGAAGTAACTTGCTCCCACTTATCGGTGTATTTCATTACTTCTTTTCGACAGGCTTTGTTATAATCTTCCACCGAAATATATTTTGGTGAATTTTTATTTCCAATATCTTCTTTGGTAATGCCTAAGGTTTTTTCTACGCCTAATTCAATTGGTAAACCATGTGTATCCCAACCGGCCTTACGTTTTACTTGAAAACCTTGCAAAGTTTTAAAGCGACAAAAAATATCTTTGATCGCGCGAGCCATCACGTGATGAATTCCGGGCAAACCGTTTGCGCTGGGCGGACCTTCATAAAATACCCAAGGCGTTTTACCTTCGCGTGTGGTAACAGACTTTTCAAATGTTTTGTTCTTGTTCCAAAACTCTAAAATATCCTTACTTATTTGAGGTAAATTAAGCTGTGTATATATCGGGTATTTACTCATTATGCTTCCTAAAAAAGAGTCCCGAATTTACTAAATTTTTGTGATAAAAAACAGGGGAAAATTTACTAAAACTTGCCCGGGTTCTATTAGTAAAAAGGTTAAAAACAGGCAAAAATGGTTTAAATCATTGTATTTGGGGGTAAAAATGGGGAGAGGAATTATTTATGCTCGTATTTTTCCAGAACCCCGCCAACAAAGCTAAATAGCTCCTGACCATTGGATGTCTCATAAATGAACACCTTTATGGTTTTTGTTTTAAGTATTTCTTCGTCGGTTCTGGTGGGATGTCCTTTAGAATCTACTAATTGTTCGGTGGTCATTCCTGTCCAATGTTTTTGTTCAAAAAGATCTAAGGCTATATCTTTTGGATACTTAGAGTGCAGATAATTGTATCTTCTTTTATTGGCTACCGCATAGTCGAACGTTTTTCCAAGCCATTTGTATTGGATAGGATCAAGACCTTTTTTTAATTCTTCATAATCGGCATCTAAGATCTCGCCGCTGTTGTAAGCTTTATTTATTTGAGAAACTAAAAATGCTTTTTTCGTTTTATCTCTCTTCTTGCTTATAACTACTCCGACTACGATCCCCCCAACTGCTAAAGTAATTGTACCTGCAAGAAGAACGGATAAATAACGGTCTATTTTAAATGGCAAATTCCCTTCATCTTCATAAATGGTTTCTTCACCTCCCGAATTATCTTCAGAACCGCAGCCCATGCTTACTAAAATTAGCAGTAAAGACAATACAACCGTTCTATAGAAAGAGATCCTCATTTTATTTAACACTAAAGTATGAAAGGCTTATCGAATTCACAAATCTTACCTTGCCCTATTTTACCTATCTTTGCGGCGTGGTAAAAATTGGTCCTATAGAACTTCCCGAATTCCCATTATTACTTGCGCCCATGGAGGATGTGAGCGATCCGCCATTTAGGTATGTGTGCAAGCAATATGGCGCCGATGTGATGTATACCGAATTTATTAGTACCGAAGGATTGATACGCGATGCCATAAAAAGCAAAAAGAAACTAGATATTTTTGAATATGAACGTCCGGTAGGAATTCAAATTTTTGGCGGCGATGAAGAAGCGATGGCCTTAAGCGCAAAAATTGTTGACGCTACTAACCCTGATATTTTAGATATTAATTTTGGTTGTCCGGTAAAAAAAGTGGTTTGCAAAGGAGCAGGCGCAGGAGTTTTAAAAGATATTGATCTGATGGTGCGATTAACCAAAGCGTGTGTGGATAATACAAAATTACCGGTTACGGTAAAAACACGTTTGGGTTGGGATGATAATACCATAAACGTGATGGAAGTTGCCGAACGATTGCAAGATGTAGGAATAAAAGCGCTCACTATTCACGGACGCACACGTTCGCAAATGTATAAAGGCAGTGCACGATGGGAACATATTGCTGAGGTAAAAAATAATCCGCGCATAAAAATTCCCATTTTTGGAAATGGTGATATTGATTCGCCCGAAAAAGCGCTAGAGTATAAAAATAAATATGGCATTGATGGCATTATGATAGGAAGAGCGGCCATTGGATATCCTTGGATATTTAACGAGATAAAACATTTTTTTAAAACGGGCGAGCATTTACCAAAACCAACTATTGTGAATAGGGTGGAAGTATGTCGCGCACATTTAACTAAGTCGGTTGAATGGAAAGGCGAGAAATTAGGTGTATTGGAAATGCGAAATCATTACGCCAATTATTTTAGAGGCATTCCTAATTTTAAAGAAACGCGAACAAAACTTGTAACGCTAAATACGTTTATAGAAGTAAATGAAGTTTTGGGATCTGTTCTTGAAAATAAAGAGTTTGCTGAAACTCACTAGGGAACTCTGAATCCAATGATCATGCGATCATCTGTTTGCGAATGATTTCCTTGCCAATCCTTAATAAATCTACTAAAGTAATTCCGTTGGCCGTTCATATCGATCTTACTTCCTTTAGCTAAAATATCTTTGAATTGTTTGGATGCTAATTTTTTCATTTGCGGTCCGCCAAATTGATCTTTAAATCCGTCGCTGTATAAATAGTAAGTTGCTGTTGGATCATAAATAACTTCTTTGGTATTGAACGTTACATGTTCATTTTCACCAATGGTCTCGCGTTGTGCTTTGAATTCGCTCAGCATTCCTTCAATGATCATGCTGCCATTGTTGCGTGCGCCGGCGAAGAACATTTTTTTATTTTTAATATCTATAGCCATTACCGAAACATCCATTCCGTCACGTACCGATTTTTCATCCACATTTAATTGATGATAGAATTCGTAATTGAGTTCGGTGAGTATTTTTCCGGGCGTTAATATTTTTTCTTGATGTACAATTTTATTAAGTAAGGTTGTACCAATAACACTGAGCATCGCACCAGGCACGCCGTGTCCTGTGCAATCTCCAACGGCAATTATCAAGTAACTTTTTTCCTGACTTATCCAATAAAAATCGCCGCTCACTTTTTCTTTTGGTTTGAAATAAATGAAGCTATTGGATAAAGTTTTGGTCAATATTTTTTCACCAACTAAAAATGCCTTTTGAATTTTTTGGGCGTACAAGATCCCATCCATCAATTCAACATTGGATCGTTCTAATTGTTTTTGCTTTAGTTTGATCTCTTCGGTTCGTTCTTCAATGGTTTGTTCCAAGAATAAGCGGTTGTTTTTAGCCGCTCTAAAGCGCAAGTAAACCATAAAGGCTATGAGAGCTACTAGAGCGAATGCAAATAAGTAATAAAATGTATTTGAGCGATAGAATGGAGGAACGATCCTTATTTTGATCGACACCGGTTTAGTGTTCCATATATTATCACAATTGGCACCGATCACTTGAAATTCATATTCACCAACATTGAGTTCGTTGAACGATACAAAATGCTCATCATTATTATTCTTCCATTCGGTTTGCACCGGAATAAGTTTATAGCGGTAAGAATTCTTTTCGGGAAGGTTAAAATCAAGAACGGTGAAATTGATCCTGAACGAATTTTGTTCTTGCGGGATCTCAATGGTCTTGTTATTAAGATCGGAGGTTATGTTCAGATCATTCCCAATGCCAATTATGCTGGTGATATCCACACGCGGAATTGAAGCGCGGCCTGTGGCAATGTTTGGATTAAAAAGAACCAAACCATTGGAGGTAGCTAAATAAAGATATCCTTCAAAATAATCGATCTTTTGTATAACATTCGATGGTAAACCATCTACTGTTCCATACACAAGCACTTCTCCCGAAAATGGAAAATACTGAAACAGCCCAATGCTCGTACCTATCCAAAAACTGTTCCTTATTTTTTTGATACATTTTATCTCTGTAAAAAAATCATCCTTATGATTCCTTATCACCTCATAAGTATTGTTGTTAATGTTGAATTTAATTAAACCCATGAACGACGTGGCAAGAAGTAAATGATTCTCTCCGAAATTCTCCATGGCGGTGATATTTCCTGCCTCAGCAAGATTTATCTTTTGATAAGTGCCATCGGGTTTTATTTTAAGTATGGCATTGGTAGTTGAAAAAAAAGTTCCTTTTGAATTAGATACCACGCTAAAGAACACGCCTGTAATATCCAATGGTTTTTGAATTATTTTGAATTCTTCTGTTTCTGTATCGAATCTCATTACTTGATCGATACAAGCGAGCCAAAGGATCTTTTTGTTGACATGATCCTGTGCCAGCGATGTAAAATGATGTTGTTGCCTGAAGAAATAATGTTTTATGCTTAGGGGTTTCGAACTAAATTTGATCTTTGTGAAGGTGTATTGCCCAATGGTGTATATATCTCCATTGTCATCCTCATAGAACTGTGCTACGAATCGATCTTCAATGCGCGTATTCTTTTCATTACGATCGCCAAATCTTAGATTGGTGGTTTTATCCGTGTTGCGATCATAAATGGCAATACCATCACCATCAATTCCGACGAAGACCTTATTTTTTTGAGAGCGACAAGCAAGTACAGATAATAATTGATTTGATGTGAAGGTACTATCTGTGTATTCGGCTTTACGATTTATGATCTGAAGATTGGGACGTTTGCTCGATTGTTTTTGTAATCCAACATCCGTTCCGTACCACATCACATCATTTGCATCTTTATAGAGCGCCCATATTTTATTGCTCATTAATGATCGCGGATTATCAGGATCGTTCTTTATTACTTTGAATTCTTTTTTGTCGACATCAAACATGGTAACACCAAAACTCCAATAGCATTGGTAAATAATATTGTCGTTGGCATGAAAATAACTTACGGCCGACAAAAATCCTTTTGGTGCTCTATAAATAGTTTTCTCAAGTGTTTTCGAATTAACACAGGCTAATCCATCATCAATACTGATCCAAATATTATCATGAAGATCTTGTGAGATACCAACCTGACCCGAAGAACCAATGCCCGGTACATAAATTTCTTTGAAAGCATCGCCTTTGAATTCGTAACGATAGATCCTGTATTCAATTGGATCCCCAACGGGAGCTTTAGCACCAACCCATAAGGCACCATCCTTATCAACAAACATGCTTTGTATCCAAAGGTCCTCAAGAAGCGTAGTTTTTTTTAATGCAAATGTCCTTAGGGTATTATTTTTTTCATCATAGATCATTATACCGCATCGTGTTCCAACCACAATGCGCCCGTCGGATAATTTCTCCAAGCATGTTACGAAGTTCTTCTTTTTTGCATTGGCGTAAGCTGTATCGAGTTTTGCACGTGCGAATGAATTGGTGGCGAAGGAATAAATATTAAGACCAAAAGAAGTGCCAATAAGAAGCGATCTGTTCGACAATTGTTTTATACAACGGATGGAGGGATGACTAAGTGAAGTTGTATCGTTCTTATCGCTTCGAAAACTTAAAAAATTATAACCATCATAGCGGTTGAGTCCGTTTGCTGTACCAACCCACAAATACCCTTTGTTATCGCTATAAAGTGCAGTGATAAATGAGCCTGTCATTTCACCGGTGTTGATCTTATCTAGAACCACAACACCGTTCTGGCTTATTAATTTTAAATTAATAAACGCGCTCAGGAAAAATATAAATAGAAAGCGGATCTTCACTAGATGTGCTAATTTAAACATATATACCATAAACGCAAAAAGGGGGCCTAGCCCCCTTTCTACGTAAAAAATAAATAATTAAAATTATTCTATGATGATCTTCTTGGTTGTTTTCACACCATTGTTAGATATCGTCATAAAGTATACTCCCGTCTTATTTCCGGAAAGGTTAATCGAATGATCAACACTATTTGTATTTGTTTGTGCCGAATAAACTACCGAACCTAATACATTAGTTACTGTAACATTATAAGGTTGTGATGAACTTGGTAAACTTACGTGGAACACATCTTTACCTGGATTTGGCGAAACAATAAAGTTGAATTCATTTGCACTTGCTTCAGATAAACCTGTACAAGGAGAAACACTGATGGTACGACTAACAGAACTTGTAGAGCTAGAATTAGAAGCAGTTAAGTAAATTGTATACGTACCAGGGTTGTTGAAGAAAATAGTTGGAGTTGCAGATGAAGATGTTTGAATTATTGATGTTGGAGGCAATGTTGTCCAAGTATAAGTTGGATTTGGATTACCTGAAGAAAGGTTACCCGGTACTGTACCAACACTTACGCAACCTGCTGCAGTAACCGAGAAGTTTGCATTAGGTGCTTGTAATAAACTTCCACCATTGTATTTGTAAAAACCTCCTACGTTTGACATTGCAGGATCACTGAAATTTCCTGACCATCCTGTTGAAGGATCAACGAAATCGATCGCTAGATACTGAATATTAGTTGAACCCCAGTTGTTCCAAGTAGCACCATTATCAGAAGAGAATGATAATAAATAATTACCTGTACCTGCACCGCAAGAAGCATACCATGATGTACCAGGGATACCGCACACGTCATTTCTTCCATAGTTTGGATCGGTTGCAGCATTAGGTAAAAGATTCCATGTTACACCACCATCTGAAGTATTATAAACAGCAGAGTTAGTTGTAGTACCAACGTAAGTCATTACTAAACCATTCATGGCATCATAAAATGCGATATCACTGATGGTGTTAGCAGAGTTAACTGTAGTAACATTCCAAGTTGCACCCGCATCTGTTGAATAGAAAACTCGTCCTTTATTAGTACCGAACCAAAGATTTGATGAACCAAATTTCTCGTAAACATTCGTGATACCAAACTCACCACCTGTTGGGTTAGGGATATTTGCGCCTGCAACTAAGGTCCAGCTTACACCGGCGTTATTAGTTCTCCAGATCTCGTGCTCATTACCAACACCTGCGTTTGGATCTCCATCAGCAACACCATTATTTGGCGTTAAGAAGGTAACCCAATTACAAAATGAATTGGTGTGTGTGAATTGGGCACTTGAGGTCATGTTTACCCAAGTAACTCCGGCATCGGTAGTTTTAAATATACCACCTTGCGAACCACCTGCGATTTTTTTGTAAGCACCAAGCCAAGATGTTGTGCCATTCATTGCGTCTATATTAGAAATAGCATAAGTACTTGTATCACCAATAAGCGGTGTTGCCGTACTTGTCCATACCGGGGAAACTGTATAACTAGTACCTCCATTATTAGTTTTTGTAACCCACACATAATTCCTTGAGGTATTACCTGTTGTTCCATCATAACCTGAAGCCCACACAGCTGTAGGACTCACCGCATCCATATAACGGATACCGGCAGAAGGTATAGGGAAATTTGAATTTTGAACGATCGTCCAGTTTGGACTAGCTTGTGCAAAGGCGCTTATACAGGCCATAGCACTTAAAATTGTAAGTAAAGTTTTTTTCATTTCAACGAATTTTTGATTAAGTAGATAAAGATAGAAAAATTTTCCTAAAGAAACAATTTCATTTAAA
>JAHEYC010000124.1 GCA_023251775.1 Sphingobacteriaceae bacterium
GACGTGATAGCAATTGGCGCGGTGGTATAACTCTGCGAACTGTTTGTACACGTAATTGTACAAATGTACCAAGTGTTAGCCGTAACATTGGTTGCACTGAACGGACTCAAACTAAATGTATTGATGGGAGTGTAGGGTCCTGCCAAAGCTGGCGCAGAGCTCCATACAAAACTTAAACCGGTTAACGTATACGTAGTACTTAAATTCAAATTCACATTACCTCCCATGCACGCTAACGATGAAGAGGAAACAGCGGTATTTGCTGCCGGTGTTCCGGAGCAAGGCGCCGGTGGTGTCCATCGGTAAGTTAAGTTTTGAGGAACGGTATTATTTATTCCGAACATGCAAGTAACATTATTCGCCGTACCAGCGCTTGAGGTTTGCCAATTTACAAATCCGGGCACATCGCGATTATTAAAATCGGCATTACTTGATCCAACTAATCCCGTCTCGCTTGGTTGTGTATTCACATTATTGGTTCCGCATTTGCCGTAAACAAGATCAATCACATTTGTTGTTTCGTATAATCTAATTTGCACATTGATATAATCATCTATCCCTGTTCCATTATTACTGTATCTGCTTTGGCGTTTCCACGACATCGTAAAAACGCGATTTGGTGTAGAACCCGTACACAAATACGAAATAATACCAGGCACTGTAAATGCTGTTCCGTTGCCGGTTGCATTTGCAGAGATGGTAAGATTAGTTGCGCTGAAACCTGTGATAGTTGCGCCTCCAGGAATGCCGGTTCCGCTTATAGCATCGCCAATTCCAAACAATCCTAAAGTAGTTGTATATGTTAAGGCTATTACATTACTTCCATTTGTAATTGTTGATGTATGGTATGCTCCTAATTGCATATCGCCGCTTAATATCGAAACACCATCTCCGTTACCACCCGAATTACTAATAGGAGCAAAATTATCGTTAGGAAAATAAGAGCCGAACGTTAACCAACCATTGGTGCTTACACCAACCGAAGTGTAGGTTGTATTATTATATAAAAAAGAAAAACCTATTGGAATATTACCATACGCATTATCATCTTGAAAACCTTGAGCAACTACGGTTGAACCCGGCACATTAAGCGAGGTAAATGTTCCTACAAATTGATTGAACACATAATTAGCCACTTGCGAATGACCAATACTTGTTGCAAAAATAATAATTAGAGAAAGGTATATTTTCTTCATGCGAGGGCTCTTAAAATACAAGAATAAATATACAAAATTTTATAATGACTCAGCTTACTTTTTCAAGTACTTCCAGTTCCTTATCTTGCCCTGGCTTATCCACTCTATGGCTGTTTCAAGCCGTCTATCGCGGGTTTCAGGGGTTTTGGCTTCGGCAAGCCAAAGGATATATTCTTTTTTTTGACCGGGAGGGAATTTTTCGAAATGCTCTTTTGCTTTTTTATTTTTACTTAAGGCTGTTTTAAAATATGGCGGCACAGGTAATTCTTTTACAGGTTTTTTTTCGCGTGAAGGTAATTTTACACCATCATCATTCAACTTCATGGCTTGTTTAATAAAGTCAACTATCACTTTATCCTTTGGAAGATCCTCCATACGTGTGATCCTTCCCAAACTTCCCATGGCCTCATTTGTTTTTTCTAATACGCCTTTTGGGTCTTTTAATAAAGCCGTTTTCCAAAAACCAAATGTTGCATGCTCCTTAAAAGCAGCCATGCTGCAAAAGATCCCTTTATAATCAAAGCATGCGAAACTCCATTTGATAGCTTCCTCGCAAGTGGGACAAGTTTGGTGGACCAACTTCCGTAAATGTTTTAAAATTGGTTGCGCAAAAGGTTTTGCATTAGCAATGTAAGCGTCAATGCGTTTGTCTTTCTTTCCCATAATGTTTTACTACGCCAAATATAATTTTTATTTCCTAAGAGGGGTTCTAAAAATTAGATTTTTTTAGACAAACGAGTTTTAGAAAGCGCAGTTTACTATAGTAAATGAGCATTTCTAAAACGAAGTTTAACGACAAAAAAGCAATTTTTAGAACCCCTCAAAAAAAAGCCCCGAGCTTTAACTCGGGGCTAAAATTAAACCAATACACATTACCAATTCTCGTTAGGACTTAATGTAAGTTCAAGATCGCCATTCTTTAGGCTCTTCACTTTATAGAACCAATTAACCAATGGATAGTTCACTTTAAGGACATCTCCTTTTACTTCGTAAGAGTATTTTGTATCACAATAATAAGTTCCTGCTGCAATTTCGGTTCCTTGAGGATCCAAGAACGCTTGCTTAACGTTAGCACAATAATTCATTACGCCATTATTTTTGAATTTTGCATCAAACGTAACTTTTGAAACAGTGGTCTTATAAAGCACCATGGTTGTTGCACCAAGGTCAGCATTTGAGTACCATTTGTTAGCTTTTAAAGCTTTCTCTGCGTTTTGAGAAATACCAGTTCCGCAAATTCCGGTGATCAAAGCAACTACTAAAAATATCTTTTTCATATCCGTTTAAATTAATTTATTACTTCAATAAAGTTACATGTCCTGTTTTGGTATGTTTTTTTCCATCCAACGATGTGTAATTGATCAGATATGCATACACATCTTGTTTAGATTCTACACCTTTAAATGTTCCATCCCAACCTTTTAATTGATCTTGAGAAACATATAATTTCTCGCCCCAACGGTCAAAGATGGTCATCTCCACTTTATTTAAACCTGTTCCGTAAACTAAGAACACATCGTTCTTACCATCGGCGTTTGGTGTAAATACACTTGGGATATAAATGTTATGATCCTTTGTAACTTCAACACAAACCTCATCTATACGAACACATCCTTCGGTAGATGTTGCTTGCAATTTATAACAACCTGAATTTTTCGGCATTATTTGAGTCACCGGACAATCCTTACATAATATTTCCTCACCCGAGATCCACTTAAGTGTTCCTGTTCCTGTACCTGTTAAATACATTGGTTCATCAAGATTAATGATCATATCCTCTCCCGCATTTACATCAGGTAATTTATTTACGGTGATCTGAACAGTTGCACTTGCTGTACAATTACCATCCTGTGAAACCTGAACTGTATATACGGTGGTCTTAATAGGATTAGCAAATGGCTCTTGAAGAGTTGCATTATTCACACTACCGGAAGGCAGCCAGAAAAATGTATTACCACCTGCCGAACTTAACTTAACCGATTCGCCTTCGCAAATGGTCATATTAGCACACGATACCGGATTGATCTTAGGAACAACCTCAATAACAATTTGCTTAGTTAGATCACAGGCAATTGTTCCTGTAGGCATACTTCCACCAACATTATAACCGGTTACAGTATATTCAGTTGTTACAGATGGAGAAATAATTGCAGTGTTCGGCGTTGGGAAGGTCATATTTGTATTTGGTACCCAATTATAAAATTGAGCGCCCGAACCAAATAATGTTGTACCTGTACCAAAACATATTTTTTGATTAGATGTAGATAAGTTGAATAATGGTTTTGGAACTACTATAATAGTTACCGCTACAGTTCCCGTACAAATTCCATTTGAACCAAGCAATGTGTACACTGTTGTTACTGCAGGATTCGCAGTTACAAAGTTTGAAGTACTGCTACTTAAACCTGTGCTTGGACTCCACTGATAATTGAAAGCACCGTTCGCATTGATATTTACAATTTCACCTTGGCAAATAAGTGTTTTGCTGGCAGTGGCCATTACGTTTGGTAAAGGAATAACTGAAACTTGTTTTACTGCTGAAGCTGTACATGTATTTAATTCTCCTATCAAAAGGTAATTGGTATTGATCATTGGATTTGCAATAACACTTGGACCATTACTCATGTTAAGTGAAGCAGCAGGTGACCAAGTATAATTTGTAGCGCCAATAGCATTTAATGCAAGAGCTGAGCCTGCGCAAATTGTTGCATTTGGAGCTACAATTGTAACCGTTGGATTTGCAACCACGGTGACTGTTGCAGTTTGAGTTGTACTATTACAATTTAAACTTGAACCTATCACGCTGTATACAGTAGTGATGCTAGGATTTGCAATAACTGTTGGAGCTGTTGCTGAATTTAATGTATTGAACGGATTCCATGCATAGGTTGAAGCACCGCTTGCCACCATAGTTGCACTTGTTCCATCACACATACTTGCAGATGTAACAGCAATAACAGGATTTGGAATTGAACCTACACTAAATGTAGCCATGCTTGTACAATTACCAATTGTTCCAATAATAGAACCCGTTCCAACAGGTTGATTAGGAATAGAGGTTGCAATAACTTGAGAACCTGAAGTTGTATTAGGTGTGATACCTGTAATGCCTATCCATGTATAAGTTGTTGCACCAACTGCATTAATGGTAAGTGTATTTGCAGAACCATTGAAATTATTCATACACATGGTTGGACTACTCGGTGTAATGACCATGGTTGGTGTTGGATTAACTACGATAGCACATGTATTTGAAACTGTAACGTTCATTGCATCCGTAATACTGATCGAATAAATAGTAGTTGCAGTAGGACATAAATTATGTGGCCCTGCGCCTGCACCAATATTTGGGAACCATGTATAAGTGTAAGGACCTGTTCCTCCACTCGCTGTTGCTGTAAGTGCAGCGCAATTAGTTGAACAAATAGTTGGACTGTTTGCAATTACTTGAGGCGAGCAACTGATAACACTAACTGTGTGTGTTAAAGTGCTGCTTCCACAAGCGTAAAATAATGTAAGATTAACTGTGAACGTACCTGTTGATGGATACGAGTGTGATGGATTTGCAAGAGCAGATGTATTTAATGGTCCTGAACCGGGATCACCAAAATTCCATGAGTAACTTGTAATAGCATTTGCCGAAGCTGCACAACTTATTACGTTAACTGTTGGCGATGTGAAGTTCACATTCAAACAATTCACCGTACTTGTTATAGGAGGAGGTGGAACTTGAAAATACGTGGAAATAAAATTAGGTAAACCTGCTCCCGCGTTCTTTCCATTTAATGAAACACCTGCATCTACATATCCGCAACCTACACCGGCTACGTTTGGATTATTAATTACACCCAACCATGGCGCCTGACTTCTTGCAATATAAATTTTTCCATTTGCACCCATTTGTAAAGCTCCAACATTGTTTGCCGAAGTTCCAATAAGAACTGTTGAAGCTTTAATGGCAGCCGGAGAACCGGCGCATAGATCAACTTGATGAATATTGTTTGGACTATACGTTCCAAAATAAACTTTAGAGTTGTCACTTGAGAATTCAACACCATATGCTTGAGAGAATGCGGCATTATTAATTGTTATAGGATTAGAAACAACGCCTGTACTATTATTAAAATCAAGGATCTCTAAGAAACCATTGATGTAAACACCGTAAGCTAATTTAGCACCATTAAAAGATGCTTTTAAATAACCGATACCGGGACTTGGATTGTTAGAACCAACGTTAGTAACAGTTGGAGTTGTATTAACACCGGCCGCAGTTACCAAATAAGATCTGAATCCTGTTGCGCCATCGTGACTAATAACCCAAATGTCTGTTCCATTACAATGTCTAACAGCTGTACATTTTTCTGAATTATTTTGATATAAGAAAAAATTCTTCACAGTAACCGAACCATTTGTTGCGCAAAGATTCATGTCGATCTCAGAATATCTGAATCCTCCATTATATAATGCTACAGAAAATAAATAGTAAACATTAGGAGATCCTGGTTTTGGAACAATAACACCTGATTGTGTTGATGAACCGTTACCTAATAAACCTGTACCATTACACATCACTGCATGTAATTTATTCCAAACAGTTGAGCCGTCGGTATAAAATAATAAATTTCCGGCTGCATCCGATATTGTTGCAACACCTTCAAGTGTATTTGTCTGCCCATTTGTTACAGCAACAGGAGCTCCACCACTTGGGAAATTAACTCCTGCACCATATCCAAAATACCAGTACCATGATTGTCCCTGACCAACGCAATTTAAACTTGCAAGTAACAGGAAAATTTGAAGTGTTCTTTTGATAAATTTCATTTCAATGATTTTGATGTAGCTAAAGTAGTGTATGTCAAGGGAAAAAGGCCTAATTTTCAGTAACTGTTAAAGGGCATTCACTCAACTAGGGGCCTGACCTGTTAAAAATCGATTAATTTTAACAATTTAGGGGGTGTTTTGAGCGATTTTTTCGATAAAAAACACAAAAAGAAGGCCGTTGGTGAGCCCAATACTTCTCTCAAATTCGTCTGAAAATTTGTGTGTTTTGGTTCTATTTTTCGAACTCAAATTCTGATCTTTTTAAGATCATAAATTGGATTTACACGCTGCTACAATTTAATTCCTATTACTGTAACGTCATCAATTTGTTCCAGATCACCTTGCCACTCTGTAAATAATTTATCTAATTGTTCTTTTTGTTCGTGTAAGGGAAGTTCGAACATACTAACGATATGTGTTTTTAATTGCGACGACATGAACTTGCGTCCTCTTGGTCCGCCAAACTGATCGGCATAACCATCGGTGAACATGTACATGATATCTCCTTTTTGCGCAAGGATCTCGTGATGTGTAAATGGTTTCATACTCGAATAATAACCAACAGGCTGTTTATCTCCTTTATATTCGTACATTTTTACTTTACCATCTTTTGCCGAAACTAAACATGCCGAATTATTTGCACCTGAAAAATGGATCTTTATCATACCCTTCTCCGGTTTTTTGAAAATGGACACTAACGAAACATCCATCCCATCTTTACCACCTGTTTCTAATTTCTCTGGATTAAGTGCTTCAATGATAATGCGTCTGATCTCTTCCAATATCTCTT
>JAHEYC010000055.1 GCA_023251775.1 Sphingobacteriaceae bacterium
AGCGCCAAAGGCGCCTCTGTGGTTTCGGCCTCTAATCCCTTGTTTTTCACCCCTCAAAATGCACTATTTATCCTTGTTTTAAGCCTATAGCGTATTTGAGCCCATATTATTTTGGTTTCCAATAAATTAATCACATTTTTGTGTTAAAATCAAGCTAATGAAATCTCTTTTTATCCCTAAGTTCATCCCGTTTGCACTTATTGTGTTTTGTAATTCTAATGCTTTTGCTCAAAAAGCCGATAGCGCTAAGGCCGAAAATACACCGCCAAAAAAAGAACTATATAGAGGATCCAATCCAATTGTTTGCGATCTTATTCATACAAAACTCGAAGTAAGTTTTGATTGGGCCAATGCCCAACTCAAAGGAAAAGCCTTCATCAATATGAAACCGCATTTTTATCCTACACGCATGTGTTATTTGAATGCGCGCGGTATGGATATCAAATCGGTAAAATTATTTCAATTAACTACAACCGAAGTAAAAGAAGTTGTAAATGGAAAGCCGGGAAAGAAAATGGTGGAGAAATTAGTGGACGCTGCTTCAACATTTAAATACGAAAATGATTCTATAAAAATTGATCTTGGACGCGAATTTAAATGGAACGAGAATTTCCAAGTGCAAATTGAATACATCTCTAAACCTAACGAATTAAAAGAAGGTGGAAGTAATGCCATTAGCAGCGATAAAGGTTTGTATTTTATCAATCCAAAAAGTACTAACCCTTATAAAATGCCGCAAATTTGGACACAAGGCGAAACGCAATCTAACTCGGCGTGGTTTCCAACAGTAGATAGTCCTAGCCAAAAAATGACACAAGAAATTTTTATCACGGTGGTAGATAAAATGATCACACTTTCAAATGGTATAATGGTAGATTCAAAAAAGAATGCCGATGGAACACGCACCGATCATTGGAAACTTGATCTTCCGCATTCACCTTATTTAGCAATGATGGGCGTTGGCGAATTTAAAAAGTTTACCGACGAACCATGGAAAGGCAAAGAGATTAGTTATTATGTGGAAGCTCCTTTTTACGAGCACGCAAAAGCAATTTTTGGGAACACGCGCGAGATGATCGATTTCTTTTCTAATAAATTAGGGGTGGATTATGCTTGGCCAAAATACGCACAAATTGTGGTACGCGATTATGTGAGTGGTGCTATGGAAAATACCAGCGCAACTTTGCATGGAGATTTTGCCGTGTATGCAACAACGCGCGAAATTATTGACGGCAACAAAGGAGAAGATATCATCTCTCACGAATTATTTCATCAATGGTTTGGCGACTTAGTTACAACAGAAAGCTGGAGTAATATACCACTCAACGAAAGTTTTGCAACCTATGGCGAATATCTTTGGTTAGAATTTAAATTTGGAAGAGACTTTGCTGATCTTCATCATGCGCAAAGTCGTGGCGGATATATGCAATCCTCTAAGCAAGTAAATCTTATTCGTTATAATTACGATAACCGCGAAGATATGTTTGATGCCTTTAGTTTTAATAAAGGCGGACAGGTTTTACACATGCTTCGTAAAGCCGTTGGTGATGATGCATTTTTTGCTTCCTTAAAAAAATATTTAGAAACTCGTAAATTCAAAACAGCCGAGATCGCCGATCTGCGTTTAGCATTTGAAGATGTTACAGGTAAGGATATGAATTGGTTCTTTAACCAATGGTTCTTGGCAAAAGGACATCCTGTAATTGAAGTAACTAATAATTTTAATAGCGCCGATAATATGGTGGAGTTGACCATTGAACAAAAACAAAATTTTAAAAATGTGCCTTTGTACGAATTACCAATGGAAATTGATATTTACGAGAATGGAAAAGTAACACGTAACCACATTAATGTTACCGAAGCAAAACAAACATTTAAATTTAAAACAAACGGCAAACCGCAATTAGTGAACTTTGATGCCGAGCGTCAGTTATTGGCCGAGATCACTTACAAAAAATCGATAGAGGAATATGTATTCCAATATAAGAACGCACCTTTATATATTGATAGAGCAGAAGCACTAAAAGAATTAAATAAAGAGATCAGCAAAAGTGATGTGGCTTACCAAACTATTAAATGGGCTGCAGAGAATGATAAATACCATCGTGTGCGACAAAACTCTATTGGGTATTTAAATAGTGTTGCAAAAGAAAAAGAGGCAGACCTGAAACCACTTATGGTAAAGATCTTCCAAATGGATAAAAGAACAACCACACGTGCCGAAGCCTTAGAATTTTTGAATACACATTATGCAAGCGATCCTGAATTAAATGCCATGAACGAA
The DNA here is from genome assembly GCA_023251775.1 of Sphingobacteriaceae bacterium. GTDB lineage: Bacteria > Bacteroidota > Bacteroidia > B-17B0 > Aurantibacillaceae > Aurantibacillus. The sequence goes on from JAHEYC010000055.1 coordinate 2,285, forward strand.
AAAGCATTGATGGAAGCATCGTATGCTATTGTTGCCGAAGGTTTAGATTATTATGTAAAAAAAGATCCTAAGCTGGCGCTCGAAAAAGCAAAGCCTTTTGAAAAAGAATCGGGCAAAGCAATTTTGTATACGCTTTCGGGCTTGTATGGAAATCATGGAACAGAGAACGATATCTCATTCTTCCACGCGAACATGAAAAATTTTGGAGGTTTTGAATTGATCACCTTCATGAGCAATTATATTAAAATTTCGAAACGCAGCGAAGGTTATGCCGGCGCACTTGTTGCCGCCCGCGATTTTGAAGCCGTTGCAGCCGATGGCGGACGTTTCACAAAATCAGGCGCCGTAAAAGGATTAAAAGATCTGTTGGCCGTATGGACCAAAAAAGAAACCGATGCCAAAGCAAAAGTTGACGCCGCCAAAAAAGACAACAAAGATATTGTTCAATTAGAAAAAGAACTCAAAACCGTTACCGAAACAAAAGATATTATTGCAGGATTGTTGAAGGGGGTGAGTTGATCATTTCCGGCTGAATGGTGAACTGCAAGGGCTTTAGGCCGCCATTAGTCGTTCAAGTTTTAATTGTATTAGACACAATTAAGGGTACTCTTTTTCGTATGAATTCGTCTTTAGGAATTCGTTCGTCAATATTTTTAGCTTTAGGTAAAAACAATATCACTTTAAATTCGAAAGAAGATGTCGCTTGTCTTTGAGTTTTGATTTCAAGTTCAGTAGTTCGTCGCTTAAACGGCCTTACTGCAATAACAGTCTGTTTAGGGAGATCACATTTTTCGAAGTCAATGGTTAACCCTAACGTATCAGTTATTAATGCCATAACAGAGTAATTAGAAGATTCGCAGTCAGTGGAGCTGAAATAATATAAAGTATGAAATGTCCGATTTTTTAAAGTTGTTTTAACTCTCCAACTTGTCGTACCATTTTTTTCAATAGGTTTTAAGTCTATTACCTTTAAGCTATACCGGTTCGGACGCCATGAAAAGTATGCGTGATGAGTCGCCTTTTTGTTCAGAGTGATGTTTCCATTGTCAATCGATTGACTTGTTGCACCAAAAACGACCTTTTTTTTAGAATATTTCTTTTCGTACACTAGCATGTAGTAATTATCATTTCCACCGGCAAGCAATGAATAAAGTCCATTTTTGTCCGAAAATGTTTCGTAAACCAAGGAGTCTTTGTAATTATAAAGCGACACTTTTGCTTTTTTAATTGGATGAGAAGTTTTTTTATCTGTAATTGCCCCTTTTATGTACAAGTTCTGTGCAAGTGATGAAAGTGTAAGTAAACAGAATAATTTGATGTAAAATAATGTTTTCATTTCTTTTCGATTCATTGTCCCATGCTTGCGAATAACTCCAAAACAAGCGAACTCATTTGTTAGCGACCCTAAAAAATATTACTCCTGATTAAACAACGTCACATGCCCTGTCTCCGTCACATATTTTTTTGTGACCTCGTTGGTATAACTTGCTTTCCAAATATAGGTGTCTTGTTTGCAAGGCGCGCCTTTATACATTCCATCCCAACCTTTGGCAAGGCTATAGGTGGTAAATAATTTTTGTCCCTCGCGGTTAAAAATATCCATTTTATAATCGGTAACACCAATGGTGATCGGAATAAATACATCATTCAATCCATCCGCACTTGGTGTAAATGCATTGGGCACCCAAAAACGAAACTCTGCTTCAATAATTACGTCTTTAAAGATCACATCTTCGCAATCAAAATTATTTATTACCGTTTGGCTTACTTTATAAACTCCCGGATGCGCGTAACGATGTTTATCATTTAAGTAAGGAGAAAGAACGCCATCACCAAAATCATAATTCATATATACAATTCCTCCAACAGATGTGCTTTCAAAATAAATTTCAGGATCAAAAATGCTGGTGATACTTGGTGTGGCCACAAAATCGGCTTTAGGACTTGGAAAAACGGTTACTTCATATATGGGCGATAAAATAGTATCCGGGCAAGCACCGCCTCTGTAAATTGTCAATAAAACCGAATGTGTTCCCGGAGGTGAGAATGTATGCGTTGGTTGTGCTTCGTAATACGTTTGTCCGTTGCTTACTGTCCAAACAAAATTACACGGGTACTCACTTGTGCTGTTATTCAAAAATTTTAATGTTCCCGGATCGCAAACTGTTGCCGGTAAATTATCCACTTGCGCTGTTGGTCGCCCAATAATAACCATGCTATCTATCAACGAATCGGCGCAAACAAATTGTTTACCGTAAATTTTTATATAATAAGTTCCCGGCGCATTATACACCACCGTATTTGTTTTTGAATTCGATACACTCGGTATTGCACCGCTGCCAAAATAAGAAGTGAATGTTGCAGTGGGCTGCATGGTTCCGGTAATATTATACGTAAGCGTATTTGTTTTTAAACACGATGGATTTGGCGGAACAGAGAATTGCGGTTTGAATTGCGGATACACATAAACATATTTCTTTACGCTATCTGCACAAGGTAATCCCGGATTTACAACCAGCGTTACCAAATATTTTCCTGAATCGGCAAAAAGATACGTTGGATTCAAAATGTTTGAAGTATCGGCATTGGTTGTTGCATCACCAAAGTTCCACAAATACGTCATCCCAAAATTACTGAAACTCTGATTTTGAAATGTCATGCTTGTACCCATACACTTTGATGGCTGATCGGCAAAACCTGCATCCACCAAAATATTACACGATATCACATTGTATTGAAAATCGCGGTAATGCCTACTCAATAATTTTCCATTGCGGTATTCTCGCACTTGAATACAAACGACAAATTGCCCTATCATAGTTGGAAAACCGGTAATGTTTCCGCTGTTTGGATTAATAAATAAAGGAGGATTTGATGTCATAGGATAAGTTCCTCCAAATGGCGCTTTATACTGAACCAAAGTATCAGAACTTAAACCATTGTACGCAGGTATTAAAGAATATGCTAAAGAATCGCCGTCAGGATCAAAAGCAGTATGACTAAAATTAATAGCTTTCCCTTGGCAAACATACAAAGATGGATAGGTATTAAAATGCGGAGAACTATTGAACGGTGCTTTTTCCGGTCCGGGAATATATGCTTTGTAAGTAGAGCCTTGTCCACTTGGCGCTATTAAATTTAAAATACTTCCATTTCGGCAACAGGTTTCGTACACCAAAAAATATCCACCCATGATGGGAGGAAGCGTAACCGTTTTTGTGTAAACGCCTTCTTCCACGCAAACACCATTAGGATATTTCATGCATGGATTATTTGTATTGGCAGGAACTTTTGTAACAACCGGAACACCTAAAATAAATTGGAAAATAAGATCCTTGTTATAATTGGTAACATTTAAAATAGCATCACCTTCTCCTAAGCCTCCAAAATTGGGCTGACCATTCAAACAATCGCGGTAAAGCTTCAAAGTAACACGGTAATTATTGGCTCCAATAAAATCATAGTATAATTCTCCACCTACAATATGGGTTGCACCTGACTCTGCGCATAGCAATAACGACAAAGCCACTAAAAAATATCTGAGGTTTTTTAGCACTCTTAACCAATAAAAGTAGCGAAAATTATCGTGAAATTTGACGTAAAACGTTAAAAGTCAGTGGTTTTAACAAATCGAGGAAGGCTAAGAAAATGGGAAGATCTCCCTTTAAAACTCGCCGGAATCGTTGAGCAGCAACACATGCCCAACTTTTGTCTCGTATTTTCGGGTCACTTCGTTGAGGTAACTTATTTTCCAAACATATACATCTTGTTTGCTCATTTTACCTTTAAATTTTCCATCCCAACCTTTTTCAAGATCATTGCCGGTGTAAATTTTTTGTCCCCAACGATCAAAAATATCAAAACTTAAGTTGCTTACACCGATCGTAACAGGTCTAAAAATTTCATTCAAATTATTTTCATCAGGTGTAAATGTATTTGGAATAAAGAATCTAAACTCAGGTTCTATTTTTATGAGGCCAATAGCTTGATCGGCGCAACCAAATCTATTATAAACTGTTTGTACAACCGTATACGTTCCGGGAAGTTGATATACATGTTGTTCGTTCATGAAATCGGAAGTTCCCCCATCACCAAAATTATAAAAGAAATTTGTTGCATCTGAACTGGACCCATTCTCAAAATAAATTAGTGGATCAAATATACTCGTTACCGTTGGCGTTGCCACATAAAAAGCAGTTGGTACAGGATTAACTGTAATGGTATTGATACTTGTTATACTTGTATCCGGGCAAGGTGCTCCGCGCGTCATGGTAAGTGTTACACTGTAAGTTCCTGCAGGAGAAAATGTATGTGTTGGCTCATATTGGTAACTGTATGTTCCATCACTAAATGACCAAATATATCCGCCGTAATATTCACTTACACTTCCGTTGCTGAACGAAATTTTTCCGGGATCACACAATGCTGTAGGAAAATTATTAATGATAGCAGTTGGTCGTGCTAATATGCGCACCGAATCAATAAATGAATCAATACAGGTATATTGTTTGCCTATCACTTTCACAAAATATTTTCCGGGTTGCGTAAATACAACGTTAGAAGGATTTTTTATGGTAGAAGAATTTGGCGTGGCGCTTGAACCAAAATCCCAATTGAATGTTGCCGAATTGATATAGGTTCCTAACAAACTAAAATTAAAACTATTATTCTTTAAGCATTGAACACCTTGCGGAACAAATGCAATATCTAATCGCGGATAGATATAAAAAGGTTTTTTAACTGTATCTGCGCAAGGTTTTCCGGGATTCGCAATAAGCGTTACATAATACACACCTGTGTCAGGATAAACATAGGTTGGATTTTTAATATTGGATGTATCGCTAAATATTTCGTTGATCCCAAAATCCCAATGATACGTACTCGCACCAAAACTATTATTCACAAAATTAATTGTATCGCCTTGACATTTTGAAGGCTGATCGGCAACAGCACTTATTACAGTAACACTACAAGTAACAACATTAAATTGAAAATCGCGATAATGCGTGCTCAATAAAGTTCCATTGCGCCATTCTTCCACACAAATTCCAACAACCCATTGTCCGTTAATATTTGGTTTACCTGTAAGTAATCCTGTACTTGAATTAATTGCCAAAGAAGGATTAGATGCAATTGGATAACTTCCGGAATATGGCGCTACAAAATTTACAAAGGCATAAGGCGGTGCAATAGCAGCAGTTGGACAAACAGCAGGAGGGTTGTTACAGAAAGAAGTACCCGGTGCCATAGGAGGATTGGTGATCATTGGACAACATCCATCTAAACCATTATAAGGCGAACACAGTGAATACACCAATACATCACCATCCGGATCGGTTGCTTTGTGATCGAACGTAAGATCCAAACCATTACAAATAAATATTTGCGGAAAATTATTATAGCGGGGTGAACTATTTACAAGTGCTTTTTCGGGACCCGGAATAAATGCTTGATACGATGAACCTGTTCCGCCCGGAGTAATGATGTTTAAAATACTATTGTTCCTACAGCAACGTTGGTACACCAAATTATAACCACCTGCAAGCGGCGGCAAAGTAATATTCACTTCGTATTTTCCTTCTTCAACACAAATTCCATTGGGCGTTTGTATACAAGGATTATTTATACTGGGCGGAACATTTGTAATTACAGGAACTCCCATATTTACTTGTTGAACCAGATTTCCTGCAGCATCAAAAACATGCAATAAAGCAGGTGATGCAGTACCTTGTCCATCAAAAGGGGCTTGCCCATTAATGCAATCGCGATAAAGTTTTAAGGTTACTTTATAAGTACTTCCACCAACAAAATCATAATACATTTCGCCGCCCACAATATGCGTAGCAAGTGTTTTTCCACACAAAACTGCAAGAAAAATCAGGCAGAAGAAATATTTAATGTTCTTTACCAAAAATTAGGTACCCTATACGTAAATGTAGCAATAAATAGCCCATTTTTCGTTAAATTTGTATAGATGAGATCACTTTTTTTGTCACTGGTACTGTTAATACACCTAAGTGGTAAAACCCAGTTATTAGTTGGTATAGACACCATTTCGGTGCGTGAGAACAACTATTGCCTAAAATTACCCTGGGCGGGTGGCATAAATGCCGCTACTTTTTCGAATTGTGATATAAATTATGATGGTAAAAATGACCTTGTTGTATATGATAAACTCAACAATTCGGCCTTAGGGGCTTTTAAATGTTTCGAGAATGTTGGCCCTACAGGTCAAGCAAAATATAAATATCGTCCCGATCTTACGTGGAAATTTCCACATATTTATAATTGGGCATTGATGTATGATTATAACGGCGATACAAAAGCGGATCTTTTTGTTTCGGTTACAGGAGGAATACAAGTTTGGAAAAATACCGGCAACGCAGCAACGGGTTTGCAATTTCAAATGATCTATTCTATTCTTAATAGCGATTATAATCCAAGCGGTCCGCCTGCCATTTCAAATATTTATTCAGGTCCTGTTGGAATACCGGGTATTGTTGATATTGATAACGATGGTGATCTGGATATTCTCACGTTTAGTTCAACAGGAATTTTTATTGAGTATCATAAAAATAAACGAGTGGAATTAGGTTTGCCTTTAGATAGTTTACGTTTTGAATTGGTAGATGGTTGTTGGGGAAAGCTAACAGAAAGTTCGTGTCAGGTAAATTTAGCACAATGTCCAAATCGCGCGGCGTATGATAGTCTTGTGCGAGAAAATCAAAATAAAACGTTACACGCAGGCGCAGCACTCATGTGTTTTGACAGAGATGGTGATGGCGATCAGGATCTAATTATTGGAGATATTTCTTGTACTACCATTGAATATTGTCAAAACGATGGAACAATTGCCAATGCTATTGTTACCGATACAACAAAGCGTTATCCAAATTATCCAAACGTAGCAAGCACCACGCAATTGGAGTTCAATATTTTTCCATGCACGTATTATGTAGATACTGATAATGATAATGTGCGCGAATTGATAGGCGCGCCCAATGCCTTTGGAAGTGAGAATGCCACAAGTGTTTGGTTATACAAAAATACAAGCAGCACAAGCACCGTAAATTTTCAATTTGTAAAAAATAATTTTTTGCAGGATGAAATGATAGAGGCCGGACAAATGTCGCGACCAATTTTATTGGATGCCGATGCCGATGGAAAAAAAGATCTGATCGTTGGAGGAGGCGGAGTTTATTTGAATGGGGCTCGTCGTCCGCGTTTTTTCTATTACAGAAATGTTGGAACAACAGCACAACCATCTTTTTCATTGATCACAAAAGATTATGCGAGTCTTTCCACCGTATTAAGTGGTTCCATCATCTCGGCAGTTCCCGCTCCCGGTGATATTGATAACGACGGTGATGTGGATCTGTTCGTTGTTACAAATGGGAATGTGCTAAGTTGGTACGAAAATACCGGTGGTGCAGGAAATCCTTGCGTATTTACTGCGCCGAATTATAAATTCAATTTCTTCTCTATTAATTTTCCTTCGAGCGATCCAATGCCACAATTATTCGATTTTGATAAGGACGGAAAATTAGACTTGATGGTTGGAACAAAAAATGGCAAAGTATATTATTATCGCAATACAGGAACTTCGTCGGCACCAACATTTTCTTTAATAACAGGTTCTTTTCCTAATGTGTCTTTAAAAGGAGATTTTTTTATTTACGGCTTGGATGGATTTGGCGCACCGTATTTTTATGATGAAGCGGGACAAACAAAACTATTAGGTGGTTGCATCACCGGACAAATTTATTTATGGAATGTGCCTTCGGTATCAACTAATTCTTGCACCTTAATAGATTCAACAGCCAATAGTATTTTAGAACCAACGTATTCAACGCCTTGGTATGAGGATATTAATGGGGATAGTAAACCCGATCTTTTTATTGGAAATGCCGGCGGAGGAGTTTCATTTTTTTCTTCCAAAGCACCTGATGTAAGTGTGAAAGATAATTTTAAGAAAGAGAATTCGGTTCGCGTTTATCCAAATCCTGCCGGTAATTTTGTGATGATCGAAAGTTCCGAAAGCTTTGTGAGCATCAAAGAAATTGAACTCATCACAATTTTAGGCGAGAAGATAAAAGTTGAAAAAGTAAATGGACATGTCTACGAATTAAACATGGCGGATGTTCCTGCAGGAATTTATTTTATTAGCATTACGCAACAATTCAACGAGCAAACGTATACTACCACCAAAAAAATAATTAAGCGCTAGTATTTTCTTTCGCGCAAATGCACTATGACCGATATTAACGAGATCTTAAAAAAACAACCCATACTTTTAATTGATGGTGATTGTGTGCTTTGTAATAATAGTGTGAATTATTTATTACAACACGAAAAAGAGGGCGGTCCCAAATTACATTTTACCGCAGTGCAAAGCGCAACAGGACAAGCCATCATGGAGTATTTTGAAATTCCAAAGGATATTGAGACCATGATCTTAATAAAAAATTATTCTGTACACATTAAATCCTGCGCGGCATTGCGTTTAACTTTATATATGAAGGGTTTGTGGCCAATTTTAGTTGCATTCGTTGTTATTCCTCCGCCACTTCGTAATTTAGTTTACGATTACATTGCCAAACGCCGCTACAAAAAACATGGCAAAACAAATAACTGCGCCATGATAGAACCGAAGTTTAGAAGTAGGTTTTTGGAGATTTGATCCCTTTTTTAACCACGAAACACACGAAAAATTTTTCACGAAAAACACGAAAATTTTGTGCCTTTCGTGTCAGATTTTCGTGCCTTTCGTGGTTAATTGCCTCTAGAAATTATTGTTTTGTCAACTCCTCCCAAAATTCCGCACCTCTTCTTGTGTGAGGAATAACAATTGTTCCTCCTACAATATTCGCAACTGCAAAAATCTCGTAGATCTCTTCGGTGGTGCAACCTTGCTGGTGACATTTTTCTAAATGGTATTTGATGCAATCATCACAACGTAAAACCATACTGGCAACAAGTCCCAACATCTCTTTTGTTTTTACATTCAGTGCGCCTTCACTATACGTTTGCGTATCTAAGTTAAATAAACGTTTCAAAACCAAATTATCCTTTCCAAGAATAACCTCGTTCATTTTAGCTCGGTAATCGTTGAATTCTTTTACCTTGTTTCCCATAAGAATTGATTTAGATTTTTGCGTGGATCTTTCCTTTTACAATAAACGCATTGGTGAACTCTACCTGAATTTTTTTCAAAGCTTCAAATGCTTCGAGTTTAGTTTTATAATCTCCCACCAAAACAACAAAATTGGGTTGTTGGTATTCTACATCCGTTCCAACATCGGCAAACTTGGCCGAGAATTTAGTACGCACATTTTGCGCCGCTTCTTTATCTGCTCCAAAATGGATCTTTATGCGATACCCATCCATTTCCCCATTAGTGAGTTTATGATATTCAGCCTTTTTTTCGATCATTTGATCCACCTTCACCTGATTGTTATTTTGAGCACTTACATGCCCTAAAAGCATTGTAAACACTGCTAAAGAACCCATTTTAACTATTCGCCTTATCATCCTACAAATGTAAGGGAAAAATAGGTTTTATGAGTTTAATTTTGTTAAATTTGATGTTCGTATAAATTTATAAAATGGATAAATTCTCATATGTAGGAACCAGCGATGTGAACGCAATTGAGCAATTATTTTCTCAATTTGTGAACGATCCTAATTCAGTTGATAAGACCTGGCAAGATTTTTTCAAGGGATTTGAATTTGCAAGAGCAGATTATGAAGCAAAACCTAAGGGAAGCTCAGGTTCAAAATTCCAAGATAATAGCAGTAAAGAATTTGCAGTACTTAATTTGATAAATGGTTACCGTTCTCGCGGGCACTTATTTACCAAAACCAATCCGGTAAGAACACGTAGAAAATACAAACCGGGATTAGGTTTGGATGTATTTGATCTAAGCGCTGCTGATCTTGAAACCGTTTTTCAGGCGGGTATAGAAATTGAGATCGGCCCTGCTAAACTAAAAGATATTGTTGCCACTTTAGAGAAAACCTATTGCGAAAGTATTGGAGTGGAGTATACCTTCATTCGCAATCCGAATATGCTAACGTGGTTGCAAGAGAGAATGGAGATCTCTAAGAACATTCCTCAATTTACAAAAGAGCAAAAACGCAGCATCTTAAAAAAAGTAACAGAGGCTGTAACCTTTGAGAATTTCTTAGCCACAAAATTTGTTGGACAAAAACGTTTTTCATTAGAAGGCGGCGAATCTTTTTTACCTGCTATAAGTGCATTAATGGAACATGGCGTTAATTTGGGCATCGAAGATTACGTGATAGGCATGGCTCATCGCGGACGTTTAAATGTACTGGCTAATATCATGAACAAACCGGCCGTTGATATTTTTACGGAATTTGAAGGACGTCCAAGCGAGGACAGTTTGTTTGATGGTGATGTAAAATATCACATGGGATATAGTAATGATGTAACGAGCGAATCAGGAAAGCAAGTTCATATTTCATTAACACCTAATCCTTCGCATTTGGAAACTGTTGCGCCTGTTGTGGAAGGCATCACTCGCGCTAAAATTGATGGTCGCCACAAGGGAAATCATCGAAAAGTTTGTCCTATTGTTATACACGGTGATGCAGCTATTGCAGGACAAGGTTTGGTTTACGAAGTTTTACAAATGGCGCATTTGGATGCGTATAAAGTTGGTGGAACAGTACATTTCGTAATTAATAATCAAGTTGGATTCACCACTAATTATCACGATGCACGTTCGAGCACATATTGCACTGATGTTGCTAAAATTACCAAAGCACCGGTTTTTCATGTGAATGGTGATGATGTGGAAGCATTGACCTTGGTGGCAAAAATGGCCATGGAATATCGCATGAATTTCCGTAAAGATGTTTTTATTGATATTTTATGTTATCGTAAATATGGACATAACGAAGGCGACGAACCACGTTTCACTCAACCTTTACTTTACCGTCAGATAGCTGCACATCCAAATCCAAAACAAATTTATGCTAAGAAATTAATGGAAGAGGGCGTTTTTACCGAAGAGGAAATTAATGCTATCGAAAAAGAGGTGAAAGATAAATTAGAAGCAGAACTTGCCGCGGCCAAAAAAATTGAGAAAGCAAAAGTTGCTTCTTTTTTACAAGGACAATGGAAGGGCGTGCAAATGGCAAAAGCAAGTGATTTTGATGAATCGCCCAATACAGCAGTGGATAAAAAAATATTTTTAGAACTCGCTAAAAAAAGTACTGAATTGCCAAAGGATAAAAAATTCTTTAATAAAATTGAGAAAGTTTTTGTTGATCGTCAGAACATGATCAAAAATGATGTTTACGATTGGGCTATGGGCGAATTGTTAGCGTATGCTTCGTTAATGAACGAAGGACATAACGTACGATTTAGCGGACAAGATGTGGAGCGCGGAACTTTTTCGCACCGTCATGCTGTTGTAAAAGTAGAAGACAGCGAAGAAGAACACATTCCGTTGAATCATTTGGATACCATCGGAAAACTCGAAATTTATAATTCACTTTTAAGTGAGTACGCTGTTTTGGGTTTTGAATATGGGTATGCTTATGCTTCACCAAATTCACTTACTATTTGGGAAGCACAATTCGGCGACTTTTTTAATGGAGCACAAATTATCATCGACCAATATTTGTCATCTTCGGAATACAAGTGGAGACGAATGAATGGTTTGATTGTTTTGTTGCCTCACGGATATGAAGGGCAAGGTCCTGAACACTCAAGCGCGCGCATTGAACGCTTTTTGCAAATGTGTGCCGAAAATAATATGCAGATCATTAATGCAACAACGCCTGCGCAGCAATTTCATGCGATCCGTCGCCAATTAAAAAGAGAGTTTAGAAAACCATTGATCTGCTTTACACCAAAAAAATTATTGCGTTATCCAAGTTGTGTGAGCGGTGTAAAAGATTTTACGGAAAATAAATTTAACGAAATATTGGACGATCCATCAACCGACGCTAAAAAAATAACACGCTTGGCATTTTGTTCGGGTAAAATTTATTATGATCTCATCGAGCGACGAGAAAAAGAAGGAACTAATGACATTGCGTTCGTGCGTATGGAACAGTTGTATCCTTTCCCGCAAAAACAAATTACAGCCATTTTAGAAAAGTATAAGAATGCAAAGGAGTACATGTTCATTCAAGAAGAACCTGAGAATATGGGTCCATGGCGTTTTGTGGATTCCAACATGCGTGGATTGAATTTGAAATATGTTGGCAGAGCAGCTTCGGCAAGTCCTGCAACAGGTTTTGCAAAACGTCACGCAGCAGAAAATGAAGAGATCATGCAACATGTTTTTTCAAAAGTACTCGTAAAATAAAATAATTATGGCAATAGTAGAATTAAAAGTACCAAGTCCGGGCGAATCAATTACAGAAGTAGTTATTGCGCGTTGGATAAAAAAGACCGGTGATGTTGTTGAAAAAGACGAAGCGCTCGCAGAAATAGATTCTGACAAAGCAACATTGACCTTAAATGCAGAGGAATCGGGCAAGATAGAAATATTGGCCGGCGAAGGTGATACGGTAAAGGTTGGTCAGGTAGTTGTAAAAGTAGATACTTCATTTAAGCCTGAGCCAAAAGCAAAAGTAGAAAAGGCAGAGCCAAAGAAAGAAGAACAAAAAGTTGAAGCTAAGAAGGAGGCTGTTGTTGAGAAAGTAAATTCATCTTACGCAACGGGCACACCAAGTGTAGCAGCTTCAAAACTAATGGCGGAGAATGGAATTTCTTCTAAGCAATTGAACGGAAGTGGTAAAGGTGGCCGTATCACTAAACAAGATGTGTTGGCAGCTTTATCAAACGGTTTACCAAAAGTACAAAGTGTATTAAGCAATTCATGGCAAGGCGATCGCACACAAGTGCGCAGTAAAATGACAAGTTTACGTAAAGCAGTTGCGCGTCGTTTAGTGAGTGTAAAAAATGAAACTGCCATGTTAACTACATTCAATGAAGTTGACATGAGCGCCATTTACGATATTAGAGCGCGTTACAAAGATAAATTCAAAGAAGTGTACGGAAGTAATATTGGTTTCATGAGTTTCTTTACCAAAGCAGTTTGCGAGGCCTTGTATCATTTTCCATCAGTGAATGGAATGATCGATGGCGAAGAGATCATCCATAATAAATATTGCGATATTGGAATTGCAGTAAGTGCGCCAAAAGGATTAATGGTTCCTGTGTTGCGTAGTGCAGAACTAATGAGTCTGGCAGAAATTGAAAAAGGAATTAAAGAGTTAGCTATAAAAGCCCGCGACGGAAAATTAGCAATTCCTGATATGGAAGGCGGAACATTTACGATCACTAACGGTGGTGTTTTTGGAAGTATGATGAGTACGCCAATTATCAATCCTCCGCAAAGTGCTATTTTAGGAATGCATAATGTTGTTGAACGCCCAATGGCCATTCACGGAAAAGTAGAAATTCGTCCGATGATGTATGTAGCTTTAAGTTACGATCACCGCATCATTGATGGAAGAGAAAGTGTAGGATTCTTAGTAAAAGTAAAAGAAATGCTCGAGAACCCTAACCGCATGATGTTTGGCGGTAAATTGCCGGAAGAGGTTCTTTTAGGACTATAAAAATTAGCCCGATCAAAAAAAGATCGGGTTTTTTGTGACTTTTTATTTTTTTTGCATTTATATCAGTGGTGAGGTCTTTAATTCTAATATTTCTGAGTTGTAATGTGTTTGGTCAAACCACTAAGCTTGATACAGTATTTTGCGATTGCGCGGCGGCACGAGTTATAACACTCTCGGGAAATAAAAAAGTTGGGAAAACGATCGCACCTATGGGTGCGGGAGTTAGGAACGAAATTGGAACCTCAAAAGTTAGAGGAAGATATGTATTTGATAAGGAACATCATGTTGCGTGGTACAAATTGGTTATTGCAACAAATGGGAATTTGATTTTTGATATCATTCCTACAAAAGCTTCGGATGATTATGATTTCATACTTTTTAAAGCAGGAAAGAAGTTTTGTGATAGTCTTCATAACTTTCATATTAAACCTTTGCGCGCATGTATCTCTCGCGATAAAGAAGATATTTATGGTCACACCGGATTAAGTTTAACCGCAAAAAAGGAATTGGTGAACGAAGGAGTAGGTGATGCATATTCTAAATATATCACTGTTACAAAAGGCGAAGAATATTATTTGGTTTTGGATAATGTATATGAAGAAGGGGATGGGCATACTATTCAATTTGCCTTTGTAGAGCCGGTTAAAATGCAAGGCATTATAAAAGACGAGGACAACAAGCCTGTTGAAGCAGAAATTACTTTGGTGGATCAAAAAGGAGATACAGTTCTCACTGATCGAAGCAATAAGGAAGGGGTTTACAGTTTTATTGCGCCCTTAAAAAGAAATGTGAATTATAATTTGAATTTCTACAACGAAAAAAGTTTTTCTTTTACAAAGGCGGTTGAAATAAGTGATACGGTTGAATTAAAACAGTTGTCCTTGGTATTGCCGAAATTGAAAAAGGGAGGTAAGTATTCTGTGGGAAGCATAAATTTTTATCCCGGAGAAACTAAATACCTTCCAAGATCCATTCCCGCCATGATGAATTTGTATAAGTTATTAAAGAAGAACGAGCAATTAAAAATTATGATCATTGGTCACTCTAATGGCAGAGATATGCTAGGAGAGGTGGGAGTCATCAATTTTACAAAAGATAGAGCTACATCTATAAAAAACTTTCTGGCTCAAAAGGGGATCGCTGCAAATCGAATTGTAATTGATGGAAAAGGTGATCACGAAATGTTATTCCAACTTCCTGATGCTACAATAAAGCAGCAAGAAATGAATAGAAGAGTGGAAGTAATGGTGGTAGAGTATTAACCTAATATCTCCTTCAATTTTTTTATCTGATCAGGAGTTCCCAATACAAAGATCTTTGCTTCGGGAATAATTTGTGTGTCGGCATTAGGGTTAATAATGAATTTACCATCACCTGTTTTAAAACCAATGATATTGGCGCCTGATTTATTTCGGATCTCCAGATCTTTTAATGTTTTATTGCGCAAATGCTCTGGGATATTACTAAAAGTTATCTCTTCCAAATTATTATTATCCCCGCCTTGCGCGGTTACATAATCAATAAATTCCATCACGTCGGGCTTCATTACCAAACTGGCCATGTGCGCACCACCAACTTTATCGGGCATGATCACATTATCGGCCCCTGCAATTTTTATTTTTGTATCCGAACCATCATCACTTGCGCGCGAAATGATACTTAATTTAGGATTCAAATGTCGTGCCGTTAATACAATGAACATATTGTCCGCATCTATAGGTAAAGTAGTTATCAAAGCCTTCGCTCTTAAGATCCCTGCTTTTAATAGAATTTCATCTTGAGTAGAATCTCCACTAAGGACAAGGTCTTTGAATTTATGATTAATGGTTTCGGTGAGATCAGGATTTTTTTCGATCACCACAAAACGTTTGTCGTGTTTTTTTAAAACCTGCGCCGCTTGTCGTCCGTTACGACCATAACCACAAATGATCACATGGTCGCTTAATTTTTCTATGGCTGAGTTCAATTTTTGTTGTTTAAAAAGATTATTAAATTCACCATCTACAACAAAGCGTGTAATGGTTGAAACGGCATAAGCAAATGTACCAAAACTCGTGATAATTAAAAAACTGGTGAATATCCTTCCTCCGTCGCTTAAAGGTGCCACTTCGCCGTAACCAACCGTTGCAACGGTGATAATGGTCATGTAAAACGCATCTAAAAGTCGGTAACCTTCAATAAGCATATAACCGATGGTTCCAATAACGATCAATACCCACATCATAAGAAATGGAAGAATGAATTGAGCGAATGGTCTTATTTTATCGTAGAGCCGCATGTGTTTTAAACGAATTGAAGACAAAAATAGCTGTTTAAACGCTATATTTGTAAATATAAGAAGAACCGTTGAAAACTAAAACCGTAAAAAAGAATAAAGTTAATGTAGTTACGCTAGGATGCAGCAAAAACCTTGTCGACAGTGAAGTGTTGATGGGTCAGTTAAAGGCAAATAAATTTGATGTGGAGCATGAAAGTGAGAGTGATGAGCATAATATTGTGATCATAAACACGTGCGGATTTGTTGATAATGCCAAACAAGAAAGCATTGATACCATTTTACGATACGTAGCAGCAAAAAAAGAAGGCTCCGTAGAAAAAGTTTACGTTACCGGTTGTTTAAGCGAGCGCTATAAGGGTGATCTTGAAAAAGAAATTCCCGATGTGGATGCCTATTTTGGAACACGCGATCTTCCGCGCTTATTAAAAACATTAAAAGCAGATTATAAACACGAATTGGTGGGCGAACGTTTGCTTACCACGCCAAATCATTATGCGTATTTTAAAATTAGCGAAGGTTGTGATAGGCCTTGCAGTTTTTGTGCTATTCCTTTAATGCGCGGCACACATATATCGGTTCCAATAGAAGAATTGGTAAAACGCGCAAAAACGCTTGCTGCCAAAGGGACAAAAGAATTATTACTCATTGCGCAAGATCTTACGTATTACGGTTTGGATATTTACAAGAAACGTGAACTCGCTAATGTGTTAGATCAGTTAAGTGAAGTGGAAGGAATTGAATGGATCCGATTGCACTATGCTTTCCCAAGCGGATTTCCGATGGAAGTATTGGATGTGATGAAGAACAAAAAAAACGTCTGCAATTATTTGGATA
Source organism: Sphingobacteriaceae bacterium (assembly GCA_023251775.1). GTDB lineage: Bacteria > Bacteroidota > Bacteroidia > B-17B0 > Aurantibacillaceae > Aurantibacillus. The sequence goes on from JAHEYC010000055.1 coordinate 18,999, forward strand.
TGCCTTTGCAACACATCAGCGATAATATGCTCAAAAGTATGCGACGCGGCATTACTAAACAAAAAACAATTGATATTGTGAATGAGATAAGAGATAAAGTTCCCGGCATTGCTTTGCGCACAACTTTAATTGCAGGATATCCCGGCGAAACAAAACAAGATCATGAGGAAATGTTGAAATGGGTAGAGGAAACAAAATTCGATCGCCTTGGAATTTTTACCTATTCGCATGAAGAGAATACACACGCCTTCAATTTAAAAGATGATGTAAGTGAAAAAGAAAAAAAACGGAGAGCAGATGAGGTGATGAAATTGCAACAGGAAATTTCGTTTCAAAACAATCAAACTAAGGTTGGAAAAGAATTTAAAGTTTTGGTGGATAGAAAAGAAGGCGAGTTTTATGTGGGAAGAACGGAGTTTGATAGTCCTGATGTTGACAACGAAGTTTTAATTAAAGCAGATAACAAACATTATATTTCCGTTGGTTCTTTTGTGAATGTGAAAATAAATGAGGCCAGCGACTTTGATCTTTACGCAGAAGTTGTAGGGTGATCAAGTTTCTTTCGCGCTCTTCTTTTAAAATAAATAATACTGTTCAAGAAAAAGAAAAGGGGCAGAGCGTAGGTAAAGCATTTTGTTACTGTGTGAAATAACCGCATTTTTTTAGCAGGAAATTCATTAGGCACTCCATATTTTACATCTTGTAATAGATCCTTGAATTCTGAATTGGATATTTTTCCTTCATACACTGTATATAAAGTGTCTTTGTTTTGTAAATAGTAATCCATGCTTTCGTGTGCATGTTGGACCTTGTGCCAATTAGGTTCTAAATTCACATCGTACACGTGCCATGAATTAGCATAATATACTTCGCACAAAAAATGACCGTTTCCATCCTGCGCAGTTATGCCAACTTTACGCGAATCGATGTTTTTTGATTTTAGTAATTCCATAAACACCATGGTTTGTTGACTGCAAAGTCCTTTATTCCGTTTTAAGATATCACCGGGAACTACAATAGCATAAAAATGCGACCACACATATTTTCCTAACATGTTCGCGATCCAATTCTCCGAAAAAGTATAATTAGCGGTACCATGGTAGAATCTCTCTTTGATGAATTCGGAAGCTGAATTCACATAAGTTAGTGTGTCAAATTTATCTGAGCCGACAAAGGAAACGCTATCAATGAACTTAATTGAGCTTTGAAGATCGGTACAATAATTTAAAGCGCCGTTATAACGCTCGTTTGTTGGCCTTACAAATTTAGTACTATCACTGTTAGTGTAAAAAAGTGGAAGTGTGAAAATAATTCCAAGAATAAGGTAAATAAAACTTTTGTCCAGCTTTTTCATCGATTAGTTCCCTTTAGCAATTTTTTAGAAAGCTCAAATGCCTCAATGATATTATCTTCTATAGAGCAATATTTCCATCCGCCATATCTTCCAATGGAATAGATGCCTTGCTTTTGAAGTAATTTTTGTTTGTTCAAGAATACTTCCTGTGATCTTTTGTTTATATGAACGTAAGCAGGATCCATCACTACATGATGACTTGCAATTAATTTTTGATCGGTAATGATAGAGGCTTTTTTAAGACCATTTAATACGCGTGATAATTCTTTGGTCACATTAACTTTTGCTTTCGTTTTAAGTCCGATCTCAACATACAAACTCATTCTGTTCTTTTGAATGATATTATCGTAATACCCAATTCGGTAGAATCTGTACTTTTTATCTGGAAAATAAACCCAATGATGTTCGGAATTACCTTTAGAGTCGAAACCCAAATTAAAAACAAGCACCTTATTGGAACTAAAATGTTTTTTATTGAATGGTGTTTTTGTAACAGATAATAGTTTTGGAAATGGAACGCTGGAAATAAGATGCTTGTATTTAATGGTGCGTTTAGTGGTATACGCAATTTTATTTTTTGCATCAATTTTTATCACCGATTCATTTAAAAGGATACGTTCGGTTTTCAGATCCTTTAAAAGCGCATGAATATATTGCATGGCCCCGTTCATTGGATAGGTGAACGTGGTATTATATGAATTGTTAGAGGGTTTTTTAAAATGTTTCAAGATCTCTTTTAAACTTGCTTGCGGAAAAAATCTTCCCATAGCATTTTGATCTAATGAATCAAGATCGCAAGCATAAAGTTTTTCGTTATAAGGGATCAAAAATTTTTCAGCGATCGATCGGCCGTAATTATTATAAACCATTTGTTTGAACGACCGTGGTTTTGTTTTTTTTGTTTTGTAAAGGTCGTTCAAGCAATCTAAGAATTCTTTCTTCGGCAACTGATTAATATTTTTTTGAAAGGGGAAATCAACATAGCTGCCTTTATAATAGATCTTTGAATTCTTTACAACATCAACTACTGTATTCTTTGCCATCCTCTTTAGAAGGAATGATCTGATCTTAGGATCACGAAAATGAAAAAAATGTCCCGAATAATCCCAAACAAAACCTTGCTTTTTTATGGTCTTACAATAACCGCCTGCTTCATCATCTTTTTCAACGATCAAATAACTTTTATGCTTTACTTGGTTGGCAAACGATAACCCGCTAACGCCAGCACCAACGATCAAATAATTTACCTCTTCTATATTGTTATTTGATCTCATATGTTTTTGTTAAGCCTTTCAACATGCCCGATATTCCGTTCTTTAAACTACTTAATTTTTGCTTTTCATGAATTAAATGATGAACTATAATGGTAAAACTTATCATCAATGTCTTTAAGAGCTGGCCAAATTTAAAATATTTTCTCGTTACAAGGATGCTGTTTCTTATATAATAATATAATTTCCATGGCGGTAATACCATAAAGTCTATCTTCTTATTAAAAAAAGAAAGTTGGATATTTTTACCTTGAGGATGATATACAATAGCCTTTTGCACCAAACAAACCCGGATATTATTACTCCAAGCTCTTAAGCAAAAGTCAACATCGTCGCCGGTTATAAAAAGATCTTTATCCGGAAGTCCGTTTATTTTTATAACAGAACGATGCATGAACATTCCCAATAATGCAACAGAGGCAGTTTCGTAAGTAGCTTCTTCCAAAACTAAACGCTGTTTTTCTTGGGTGTTGAACTCCATTATTTTTTTTTGCTGCGGGTCGTATTTACCGTTCACCGGCCAAAAGTGTTTTGCATCTTCATCTTTAGAATTAAGTGGCAAGATCTTTGGTCCCAAAATTGTGGCCTTATCATGTTTACCATGTTCATTCAAAAGGATCTGTATGCAATCTTCTTTTGGACATCCATCATCATCCAAACAAAACATATAATCGAAGTCATGCGTGTAAGCATACTCTAAAGCCTTTGAAAAACCGCCTGCTCCTCCTAAATTCTCTTTTGAACTTATAAGCGTTACGTTTGGAAATTGCGAGGATACACTTTCAATAGTGCCATCGGTAGAACCATTATCAAAAACAATGAGGCTGATATTTTTATAAGTGGATCTGTTTACCGCAATAATATTTTTTAGAACAAATTCTTTGCGGTTATACGAAACAATTAATACGGCTATTTTAAAATCCATAAACCTCCTCGTATTTTGAGATCATTTTTTTGAAGGTAAATTGATCATTATAACGCTCAATGCCTTTTCTAATTCTTTCTTTTGCTGCTGCGGGATCATTTACCCATTGTTTATATTTTTCATACAGATCGGCGATCGAGTGCGGATCAAAAATGTACGCAATATCTTTTCCCGCAATTTCGTGCACCGATGGTATATTTGAGGCAAAGATAGGAACTCCAAGCGACATGGCTTCCAAAACGGCAAATCCAAAAGATTCACCAAGACTTGGATGTAAAAAAGCATCGGAATTCTTAAGAATATCTCCCACATCGTTTCTAAATCCGAGGAACAAAACATTTTCTTGAATATTTTCTGTTTTGCAGAGCCCAATTAATTTCTTGTGATAAGCACCATTCAAACCATCTCCACAAATTAGTAACGTGATGTTCTTATTCTCTTTTTTGATGAGCGAAACTAATTGAAGCACCAACTCTAGATTCTTTTCAGGAAATAATCTGGAAACACAAGTAAAAACAAGTGAGTCAGACGAAATATTAAATTCTTTTCTGATCCAGTCTTTATTTTTTGTTTCCTTAAGAGCTAAAGGAATGATACCATTAAGAATAACGCGTATTTTAGTTTCCTTCACATGCTCTTGCTCAACCATAACTTTTTTGGTCCATTCAGAAACAGCGATCACTGAAGTACAATGATTTGCCGCCCACGCATCAAAGAACGAATGGATCTTTTTGTTTTTGAGGATATGGTAATCGGCGTGGTGTCGTGTAACAATTATCTTTTTTGTTTTAGCAAGTTTGCCGGCCAATACACCGAACAGACTTGGATAGAATGTATGAAGATGAAGGATATCTATTTTGTTCTTTTTAAGTAAGCGATATAATTTTAAGAAACGAAACAGATATTGATAGTTACTTGTTACAGGTATATTGAAATTTGAAATATTTAATTTGGTAAGTTCGTCATTCAAAGGACCCGGTGCATCAAAACATCCTATGATGAGGTTATACTTGTCTTTATCATACAACTTAGCAATAGAGATCAAGTAAAGACTCAATGCATTGGAATTAGTGATATGTAAGATATTTTTTTTCTGCACCACGTTTACCCTTTATAAAAATACAATAGTGTTAATCCAATGCAAGCAATTCCTGTGATAAAACAAAGTTTATGCCTTATCCCTGATCCAAAATCAAAATCGTAATTTGCTTTTTTTATGAGCATATATGTGATGGCTATCTGAATAGATCGTGAACAAAGGATGGCGATAGGAACAGAGAATAACCCTAAGTAATTCTTTAATAAAAGAAATGCTGCCAAAAACACCAAAATGGCTGTAGCAATGATAAGAGATAACAGAACGCTCTTTTTATAATAGAAAAGAGGCGCTGCATACACCGTGAAATATAATCTTAGAACAAAAGAGAAGGCTATCAAAGGAATATATTTTATGGAATCAAGATACGACTCGCCGGCGAAGATATAAACTAATGGATAGCAGAGAACGGAAAGTAAAATAGCACATCCGCAAATAATAACGAACATATTTTTTCTAAGATCAATTATGGCAGATAAGGATCTTTCTTTTTCAAGCTTCGATTCGTTGAGTGCGCTAAATATTTTTGGATTATAAGTTTGCATCAACGAATTCACCAAGACATTTATTAAAAATGCCACCACAAATGCAATATTATAAATGGCTAGGTCTTTCAAGCTAAAAACTTTTTCGATCATGAATCGATCAAATGAATCATAAATGGTGCCAATGGCAGAATAGGGAATGAAGGGAAGTCCGAACAACATTAATTTCACAAAAAGTTTGAGACTGAATTTCTGAAAGAAAAAACTATAATTGACAACGATCACGCCAAAAGCAAGTAAGGCAATACCTGCGAGCCTTCCATAAATGCAACCATCAGCGTCTTTAGAAATAAATAAGATGCCCGACAAAGAGGACAAACTCATTATCACAAAAAGAAGAACAGAATAAACAATGAATTTATTTAGATCTTGATTATCTCTATAGTAATTAATGAATGTAACAACGATGGCTGTAAATAAAGTAGTGCCTATAATTGACATATAAATAGGAACAGGAATATCGTGGTTCAAGAATGATCGGATGAAAAATACAACACAACACGCAACAAAAGAGAAAAAGAACATGAATTGAAAAGCACTTGCAAACATTTCTTTGAGCACCTTATCATTTCGTTTGAATTCAAAGTAATAGCGTGAGATGGATGCATCCAAACCAAGAATAACAACCAGCGCCGCATAACCTTGGAGGATATTAAAATAAGATAGTTTACCATATTCTTCTTGGGAAAGAAAACGTGTATAGAAAGGTGTGAGAATAAAACCTGAAAGAATTGGCAATAAACCAAAGAAAGTGTAAGTGATTATTTTCTTTATGGCTTCATCAGAGAGATAATCCTGTAAGCGACTAAACATATTTTTATCACTCACATTACTCATTTTCTATGATGTTAGTAAATCGTTCATTGGCTTTTCCATCCAATTTAAATAAAAGATCAGCCACGTAAGTGTCTTTGTATTTAAGAAGCACCTGGTAATTATCATAAAATTTATCGCCCGATGCTAAAAGTGTTTCAAGATCTTTTAAATCATTTATCTCGCAAGCCACTTTGTATTTATGCAAAAATTTTAAAGGATCCGTGCTCTTGTCGGGAAATGTATTAAAGCTGACCCCAAGTGTATGAGGTAAACCAATGAGAACAAGAAATAATGTGGAATAGTCTCCGGCAATAATGCAAAAGTCTTTTAAGTTAGCTTCAAACTCAGTTCCTGAGATTATTTTTACGCCCGAGTTCTCTATCGCTTTTGTAGTATCGGCAGGGTGTTTTTTTACGTAGAATTCGAAATTGTATTTAACACAGATCCTATTGATCTCGCGGTAATACGATGTTACCGAAGCGTTGGTTATTCCCCAAAGTCCCGTAATATGATTGAATGTATCGATAAAGATGATCTTTTTGTTTTGAACGAATTTACGCGGGTCACAATATCTATCCGAGTTCATGAATCCTGTATAATGACATTTCACACTTTCGGGAAGTTGCATGATCCTTTTGTGATAATCGAACATGCGTGGAGAAAATGAAATAAATTCATCCGGAAAAAGAGAAAGTTTTCCTAAATAAGCGGTTGAATCAAATATGGTATTAGTTGATCTAAAGTTCTTGTAAAGCACTAATTCTTTTTTGTACTTAGAGTTGTTGGCAGTTGAAAGATAAAAGAACCTGTTCTTTATCTTTTTTAAAAAAGAGGTCGACTTTTTTTCAGTCACACCTTCCGTTTCAAGTCGTGTGTATTCATTTCTTTTGTTGGTGTCTAAGGCCATATCATAATCCCTAAACCCGTGTTCTACATGATACGATCGGATATTATTTTCTTTACAAGCTGCCAGAAGCGCTATTTGATTATAAGTTTCAATATCGAAAAAAAGAACTTTTTTTGGCTGGATATCTTTCAAAAGAGCGAATGCGTTACGATAAGCGTGATAAAAACGTATATGTCCATAATTTAATTTTATATCTCTCGTTATTTCTTCCGAATAATTATAATATATAAAATATAATTTATCCTTTTCTTTGATCCCGTTGAAATAACTCACAAAGTCTTCCCTGCAATAATCAGCTACAATAAGAATGTTTCCTTGCGACATGGGAGTCAATTATTTTCTATAGATATTATTGTTTAAATTTAGCATTTTATTTGCGTATATTACAACAAAGAACTTGGGGATATTATGGAATTTCTATTGTTCGGTTAAGTACGATTTAAACTATCACGAATATACATCACTAAAGAAATGTGTGGCATAAGCGGAATTATTGCGGCAAAAGAAAACGAGATCAAGAAGCAACTTGGCTCCATGAATGCAATTCTTTCGCATCGTGGACCGGACGCAAGTGGAGAATTTTTTTGTGAAGGGAATAATTATACATTAGGTTTAGCTCATCGACGTTTATCTATCATTGATATCTCAAAAAGTGCCGATCAGCCAATGAGGTATAAGAACTTTGCCATTGTTTATAATGGTGAGGTATATAATTTTAAGGAGTTCAAACAAACGCTCATTGATCAAG
>JAHEYC010000056.1 GCA_023251775.1 Sphingobacteriaceae bacterium
CCATTGTTTATAATGGTGAGGTATATAATTTTAAGGAGATCAAACAAACGCTCATTGATCAAGGACATCAATTTCTAAGCAATTCGGATACGGAAGTTGTTCTTCATGCTTACGAGCAATGGGGAATTGAATGTGTAAAGCAATTCAATGGGATGTTTGCGTTTGCCATTTTTGATAAGGATAATTCTAAACTAATTTTAGCAAGGGATAGAGTTGGTGTGAAACCATTATTTTATTATTACGATCAAACTACATTTTTATTTGCTTCCGAATTAAAAGCGTTTCACGAAACTTCCTTTTTTAAAAAAGAGATAGATCCAAATGCGCTTAGTCTGTATCTTAAATATGGGAACATTCCGGCTCCGTATTCCATTTTTAAGAACACATTTAAACTTGAGCCCGGTTATACATTAGAATTTGACCTTGTAAAAAGTAAGATCAGCAAACAAAAATATTGGTCGGTTGCCACATGTTATAATAAACCTAAGCTCAATGTATCTTACAGCGACGCAAAACAAAACATAAAAGAATTATTACAGTCAGCATTCGAATACCGAATGATAGCCGATGTTGCTGTTGGAGTTTTTTTAAGCGGAGGTTACGATAGCACATGTGTTACGGCCATGTTGCAAAAAGATAGAACAGCAAAACTCAAAACGTTCACGGTTGGCACCGATATTCCCGAAATGAACGAATCGGAATTCGCAAAGTCCATTGCAAAAAAGATCGGGACCGATCATCAAGAATTTTTTTGTTCACAACAGCAAGCTAAACAACTTGTAAAAGATCTTCCGTATTATTACGATGAGCCATTTTCTGATAGCAGTGCAATACCAACTATGTTCTTAAGTAGAAATGTAAAAGAGCATGTAAAAGTGGTTTTAAGTGCAGATGGCGGTGATGAGATCTTTGCCGGGTATAATCGTTATGATAGAGCCATTAGAAAAGAGAAATTAGAAAAGATCTCTCCAAGAAGTGTTTTAAAGGCTGTATCAAAACTAATGGGACTTATACCACATAGCGTGAGCGATAAAAATTTTTATTCGTATAATGAATCTGCTTGGAATAAATTAAAGTTGTTGCTCGCCGATCCAAGCAATAAACATTTGTTGGATCTTTTGAGTTCTTATTTTAATGGAACCGAAATGGATGCTTTGTTGATCAAAAAGAATTCTATTGTTAACACGGCATACGAGGATGTTGACATTGATCCAAAAAAGTATTCAGCTTTAAGTTATTTTATGGCCATCGATCATCAAACTTATCTCCCTGATGATGTGATGCAAAAAGTGGATAGAGCAACAATGTCAGCGGGATTGGAGGCACGCGAACCATTCTTAGATCATCGCATCATTGAGTTTGTTGCGCAATTGCCCGATGAATTCAAATACAAGAATGGCGGAAAGAAATATATCCTTAAAGATATTGTTCATGATCTTATTCCTGAACACATGATGAAAAGACCCAAAATGGGATTCTCCATTCCGATTGCCAATTGGTTATCATCCGATCTGAAACATCTTATTGAGGAGTATTTGGATCCAAAAAAGATCGAAGCTCAAGGCTTATTCAATGCAGATCAAATAACTAATTTGGTGAATGAATTCTTAAGTGGTAAAAAAGGTCTTGGGTTAAAGATCTGGAATTTGATCGTGTTTCAAATGTGGTATCAGCGCTGGGCGAAATGATCTTTAAAAAGGGCGATTAAAGTTCTGTCTTTTTTGTTTGTACGATGTGCGTTAAAATGAGAAGGCTGGATGCAAAAAATGGTATGCATGGAATTTTAAGACGCACCAAAGTTCCGAAATTCGAAATTGATAAGCCTACCGAAAATGCAAAGAAGATCGAAAAGAAAAAAGAGAATAGAACAATTGGATGTGAATTAATGAGTCCAAATATTTTATACACACGAAGTCTAAAAAGTAAGTACAGCGTCATTAAAAGCAAAAATGCATTCTCGAAAGCTGATACCAACATCACAACATTTCGTACATCCAGTAAAGTAGGACGAAACAAGGTTGCAAATATGGCTTTGTGAGAAACAGATAATAATCCAAGTACGCTCGCATCATAAGTTCCAATATCAAATGTATTTCCTTTATAATAAGATTGTTTAAGATCGTTTTGAGATACTTGTGCAGTTTCAAAAACCTTATCAATGGAATATTTTCCCATTTTGTCACCCAAATTATTCATCACAAGTAACACAACTAATCCTCCTAAAATAAGTATACCCGGTGCGATCAAAATTTTCAATAAAGCATTTTTTATGCGCGAGATCCTTGTAGTTACCAGCCAAAATATAGAACCGGGAAGTAAAGCAAATAAAATATAGGGCTTAATATATACCAGTGCAGCTGCCGAGATAACGAACGCGAGTAAATTCTTGAAATTATATTTTTTTATGATAAAGAACCAGTAAAAACCATACACATAAAAACACGTTGCCGAAAACGTGATACTGTCTTTCATGAGTCCGCTCCCCCAAAAGATCACCGACGGCATAAAAAGTATTGAAATGGCAAATGACTTGTAGATCTCCGGAAATTCATTAATGAAAAGCAGATATAGTTTCCAAACAAAGATATAACACATCGATGCAACAAGAATTGAAGAAGCTATGTATGACTTCATGCCTAAAAGAACAAATGGAAAAAAACATTTGGCGGCAAAAAAAGCGTAAGGATCATTTATCCAATAGGTAAAAGTGCCAGATCCGCGCATGAGATAAACCTCCGAGGCTTTTGGCGTTCCAAAATATACATGATAAAATTCGGATGAATTAGTAAATAGAAGTTCAACAAAGGTGCTTGCAGTATTATAATAGTTTATAGTATCGCCACCTCCGTAATAATAAAAATAAACCAAACCTAAACATATAGCACCAATAATTTTTGCTATTAACCCCGGTATAAAATATTTGTAGGCTGCATTCTCGTGTTGATGTTTTGCCTTATATTTATAGGCAATAAAGAGTACCAGGATCAGGTAAAAAGGAGATATCAACGCATCAAAAATATCCATACGGCTACTAAAGTTAAAGAAATAATCTCATTGAGCAAAAATACACTTTATATCACCTTCGATGGTTTAAGCGATCCCCTTGGGCAATCGCAAATTTTGCCATATGTGATCTCACTTGCACAACAGGGTTATAACATCACGGTTCTGTCGTGCGAAAAGCCTGCGGTGTTAAAAACCGAAAAACAAGGTATTGATGATCTTATTAAAGATCTTCCCATCGAATGGAACTATATTGAATATGATGATCACGGAAGTTTTATCACACGCTATAATTACGTGAAGCAATTGATGATGATGGCCTTCAAAATTGCAAACACAAAAAAGATCTCTCTCACGCATTGCCGAAGTTATCTTTCGGCGCTTATTGGTTTAAAATTAAAACAACAAAAAGGAATTCCATTCATATTCGACATGCGCGGTTTTTGGGCCGATGAGCGAATTGAAGGTGGAATTTGGAATAAAAGCAATCCATTGCATTATATATTTTACCGTTACTTCAAATCCAAAGAAGAACAATTCCTTAAGCAAGCGGATTTCATTATCACACTTACCAATGCCTCGCTAAGATATGTGATGAATAAATTTCCAACAATTCCTATCAATGAAAAAGCAGAAGTTATTCCATGTTGTACAAGTTTAGATAAATTCGACAGAAGCAAAACAAAAAAAGCAAAATTTCCTCAAGGAATTTCCGAAAACGACTTTTTATTGATCTATACAGGCTCCATTGGCACTTGGTATCATACAAAAGAAATGATCGATTGTGTTTTAGTGTGGAAAGAATTCATTCCAAACATCAAATTACTGATATTAACAAAAGATAAGAATGAATTACCGGCAATACTTACTAATTATTCTGCTTCACAAAAACAGATCATTGTTACCGAAAGCGCTTCTTATAATGATGTGCCCTCTTATTTGGCTTTAGCAAAAGCCGCCATTTATTTTATCAAACCTGTTTTTTCAAAGATCGCTTCATCACCAACAAAAATGGCTGAGTGTTGGGCTATGGATCTTCCTATCATTACAAATAAAGGTATAGGTGATAATGATATGTATTTTGAACAACATCACGGAGGTATCTTGATAAAAGAATTTACCACAGAAGAATACAAAAAGGCTGCGCTGTCTTTTCTCGAACAATTGAAAAAGAACACGAATTACCGTGACATTGCTGCCACACATTTCAATAATAAAAAAGCTGCAACAGATTATTTGAACATTTACAATGCTCTAACATCTTGATACAAGCTTTCTCCTGTTAAAAATCTCTAATTCTCTTACTATAATTGCCCACTTTTATGATTTTGTTATCTTTGCACACTAAGCAAAATGAACTATCTAAGCCAAATAAACAAAGCAAACGTGCCTCAACACGTGGCTATCATAATGGATGGGAACGGTCGCTGGGCAAAGCAACAAGGTGAAGATAGAGTGTTTGGTCACCACGAAGGCGTTAACTCCGTTCGTGAAATAGTGGAAGCTTGTGCCGAAGTTGGTGTAAAATTCCTCACACTTTACGCATTTAGTACCGAAAATTGGAATCGTCCAAAAGAAGAAGTTGATGCTTTAATGGAATTATTAGTGGCTACTATTAGCTTAGAAACTCCAAATTTGAACAAGAATGGCGTAAAACTTCAAGCAATTGGTGATCTTACAAGTTTACCGCAGTCGTGCCAGGACGAATTACAAGAATCTATAAATATCACTGCAAATAATTCAAAAGTTACACTCATTCTTGCGTTAAGTTATTCGAGTAAATGGGAGATCACACATTCGGTGAAAGAGATCGCTAAATTAGTGAAAGAAGGAAAATTAAAACCGGAAGATATCACCTCAACTACCATTCAAAAATATTTATGCACCTCCAATTATCCTGATCCCGAATTAATGATCCGCACAAGCGGCGAACATCGCATCAGTAATTTCTTATTATGGCAATTGGCCTACGCCGAATTTTATTTTACCGAAGTCCTATGGCCCGATTTTAGAAAGAACGAATTCTATAAGGCCATTTTATCCTATCAAAATCGCGAAAGACGTTTTGGTTTAACCAGCGATCAGATCAGCAATAACTAATGATCAAAAGAACTGCTATCATATGTTTTCTTTTTGTGTTGTGTGCTTCACTCAACGCACAAGATGATAGCTTGATGCTCCAAAATTTCAAAACACCAAAAAAATATAAGATCGGTGGCATCAATTTCGAAGGCGCCGATAATTCGGATAAGAATGTGATCAAATTACTTTCGGGTTTAAAACAAGATGACGAGATCACCATTCCCGGAGATAAAATTACAGATGGAATAAAAGCACTATGGAAACAAGGTCTATTTGAAAGTATAGATATTTATGAAGAGCGCGACAAACGAATTGGGAACACGATATTTTTAGTTATTAAAGTAGTTGAACGTCCGCGCATGTCGAAATTCAAATTTGAGGGAGTTCGTAAAACTGATGCAGATGATATTAGAGGTCAGATCCGCTTATTAAAAGAACGTGTGATCACTGATTACTTATTAGGCTCGGTAAAAAATACGGTAATGGATCATTACAGGAACAAAGGATTTTTCTTCAACAAGGTAGAGATCATTCAAGAAAAAGATATTACCACCAAAACTCCGCACGTTATTCTTACTATTAAAGTAAGTAAAGGCGAAAAAGTTCGCATCAAAAAAGTGAACATCTATGGCAATACCGTATTAAGTTCCGGAAAATGTCGTCGCAAATTAAAAGAAAGTAAAGCGCATCATTGGTATAATCCATTTAATTCTGGAAAATATTTGGAAGAGAATTTAGCAGCAGATCTTCCGAACATCGTTTCAAAATATAATTCAAAAGGATATCGCGATGCACGAATTGTAAAAGATACCGTGTATTTTGTGGAGCCAAATCGCGTGAATATTGATGTCACCATTGATGAAGGTCATAAATATTACTTTGGTAAATTCAAATGGTATGGTAATACAAAATACCGCAGCACGCAGTTAGATACTATTGTGAACATCAAACCCGGCACCGTTTATAATCAAGAAAAACTCGATCAAAAATTATACATGAACCCTAACGGATTTGATATTTCTTCCTTATACATGGATGATGGTTATCTCTTCTTTAATTTAGTTCCTCAAGAAAGTAATGTGCACAACGATACCATTGACTATGATGTGTTGATCTATGAAGGAAAGCAAGCGATCATTAGTAAGGTAACAGTAAAAGGAAATGATAAAACAAACGATCATGTGATCTATCGCGAGATAAGAACGAGGCCTGGGCAATTATTTCGCCGTTCGGATATCATCAGAACACAACGCGAATTAGCGCAACTTACATTTTTCAATCCCGAAAAAATGAATGTGGTGCCAACACCAAATCCTGCCGATGGAACGGTGGATATTGAATACACCGTTGAAGAAAAACCAAGTGATCAAATTGAACTCAGCGGGGGTTACGGCGGAAGAAATAATTCGTTCAATGGTGGAGGCATCAATGGCGGTGGTTCCCGTGTTGGCGGGGTTGGTATCATTGGAACGTTGGGAGTTACCTTCAATAATTTCTCGATGCGTAATTTCTTTAAGAAATCGGCATGGCAACCGCTACCAAGTGGTGATGGTCAACGTTTATCAGTTAGAGCACAAACCAACGGAAAATATTATAGTTCGTTCAATTTCTCGTTCACTGAACCTTGGTTAGGTGGAAAAAAACCAAATTCATTGACCTTCTCTACCTTCCATTCAAAATTTAGTAACGGACAAAGTCAATACATAAACAAAGAGGAGAAAGTTCGTAATCCGCAAAATGCGAGCATGAAGATCTATGGAGGTTCTGTGAATTTTGGTCGCCGTTTGATCTGGCCCGATAATTACTTTAGCATGTTCAATTCGGTCAATTATAATTACTACGATCTATACCAATACAGCTCATTTGTTTTCAGAACTGGATACGCACATGATATCAATACCAACATCACCATTCAGCGTAATTCTATCGATCAACCTATTTATCCAAAAACGGGATCTAACTTCACCTTCTTTGGTCAGTTAACACCACCATACTCTTTATTCAACGGAAAAAATTATGCAGATCTAACAGTGAACCAAAAATTCAAGTTCATCGAATACCAAAAATATAAATTCACTGCCGAGTGGTTCACACAGTTAACCAATAAAAAAGCTGCTGAAGGAAAAGAAGCACGTAACCTTGTATTAAGAACAAAAATTGGTTATGGTTTCCTTGCACATTATAATAAAGCAGTTGGTTTTAGTCCGTTCGAACGTTTTTACATGGGCGGTAGTGGATTAAGCGGTTTCCAAAATTTTGTGGCTCGCGAGATCATTGCACTTCGCGGTTATCCCGATGGATCTTTATCGCCATTAACAGGTGATCCAATTGTGGCGCGTTATACTATGGAATTACGTTATCCTATCACTTTAAATCCACAAGCAACTATTTTTGTATTGGGTTTTGCTGAGGCAGGTAATTCCTATGCGAATTTTAAAACGTTTGACCCATTCCATGTAAAACGTAGTGCCGGCGTGGGTTTAAGGGTATTCCTTCCAATGTTCGGTTTATTGGGTATTGATTATGGCTGGGGCTTTGATAATATTGGTCAACAAGGCGCTGGCAACGGAAAAGGGCAATTCCACTTCACTATTGGCGGTATGCTGGGGGAACTCTAAAAAAATGTTAATTTCAAATAAATGTGTAAATTGGCACGTTTTATGGAGAAACTTAAACACATGAAAAAAGGCATTTTAATACTATTGGTTTGTTTTGTTGCATTCATTTCTCATGCACAAACAGCTGCTAAATTTGGTTATGTTGATACCGATTATATTTTGGGACAGATACCCGAATACAAAGCTGCGCAAACCGAATTAGATAAAACAAGTATTCAATGGCAAAAAGAAATTGAAGGAAAGTATACCGAGATAGATAAATTGTATAAAGCCTATCAGGCCGATGCGGTTTTGTTAACTGAAGATATGAAGAAGAAACGCGAGAATGAGATCATCAATAAAGAAAAAGAAGCAAAGGATCTTCAAAAATCGCGTTTTGGTGTAGATGGAGAACTTTACAAAAAAAGAGTAGAGCTTGTGAAGCCTATACAGGATAAGGTTTATAATGCCATTAAAACCGCGGCAGAAAAAAGAGGATTAGGTTTTGTTTTGGACAAGGCAGGACAAGTTTCAATTCTTTATGCCAATTCAAAGTATGATGTAAGCGATGATGTTTTAGGTTTATTAGGATACAAGAAATAAAAAATAAAAAATAAAAGACAAGATGAAAAGATCAATTAAAAAAGCTGTACTTATTTTAGCGGCAACTGTTTGCACTTCGGTTATAAGTGCGCAAAAAATAGCACATATCAGTTTAGACTCTTTAGTGAGTTTAATGCCTGAGACCAAAACCGCTAAGGATGTAGCGCAAAATTATTTGAAAAGCCTGGAAGGTGAGATCGCAAAAATGACCGATGAGTTCCAGAAAAAATATAGCGATTACATGGCAGCGGGTGAAACGATGGCTGAGCTGGTTAGAAAGACCAAAGAAGAAGAGTTAACACAAATGCAACGTCGTATCGAAGATTTCCGCGGACAAGCACAACAAGATTACCAAAAGAAATATAGCGAGTTAACAGCTCCTATTATGGATAAAGCAAAAAAGGGAATTGAAGTTGTTGCCAAAGAAGGCGGATATAAATACGTATTAGATACAAGCATGGGAAATGTATTATATACCGAACCGGCCGATGATATTTTAATGCTGGTGAAGAAAAAATTGGATGGTATGCCGTTGGCAAACATTCCGGGCGCGAACGGCGGTGGCCAAACACCTGTGAAAAAAGACACACCACAAAAAACCCCACCAAATCCTACTAAAGGAAAATAAATTCAAAAGGCTTCGCATTGCGAGGCCTTTTTTGTTTTTGGTTAGTACCAATATGTCACCCCTACGGGGTTCTATTCGATCTCGATTATTTCGCCCCTTCGGGGCTACCAATATGTCGCTCCTACGGAGCTTAGAATTTTGAAATATGATTTTTATATTTTTAGTTCTATCAATATTATTTTTATTCGCGATATGTGGTTTAATAGTCCCTACGGAGCTTGGAAATTTGAATTTTATTTTTTTAATTATATCAATATTATTTCTGTTCGCGATAGGTGGTTTAACAGTCCCGTAGGGACGACATATTGGTAAAAACAATATGTTAGAGCGAGCAAAGCCCCGTAGGGGCGACATATTGGTTTTTTTGTAAAGCTCCACAAGCCCCTATACATCAACCATACAGCCCGTTAAAAACAAAACTGTTTTAAATGTAAAAAAGTTTGTACTTTAGTTTCATAATATAATTTCGCTATGTTCAAACACATCCTTATCCTTTCGTCTATTTGCACTTTTGCATTTGGTCAAAATGTATTTACAAACACTGCCGACAAAGCAAAAATTGAATTGGCAAAACAAAAAATGTATGGTGGGCAATATCTGGCAGCTGTAAATTCGCTGGAAGAGATCACAAAAACATCACCAAATGACGCCAATGTATATTACTATATGGCTAATTGTAATCACATGCTTAACAAGATCGATAAGGCAAAGGAAAATCTTGCAAAATCCATTAGCTTAAATCCGAAAAAGGCTGCGAGTCATTTTTTATTGGGAAAGATCTTGCAAAAGGAAGAAAAATATGATGAGGCTATAGCAGAATTCAATTTGTGCATAAGCAATGGTAAAGTAGACAAAGAAGATGCCCAGGATGCAAGTGTGTTTGTTACCCAATGTAATACAGCAAAAAAATTAGTAGCAAGCCCCGTTGATGTAGAGATCGTGAATATGGCCGAGGTGAACAGCAAATACGATGATAAAAATCCGTGTATGACAGCTGATGGTTCTTTATTAGTATTCACAACACGCCGACCCGGAGCTTCAGGCGCAGGACTAACTGATGATAATGGAGATGGAAAATATTTTGAAGATGTTTATATCGCAATGATCGATACCGCAATACATAAATTTGCCAATCCGCATAGTGTACCCGGTTCTGTGAATACAAGTGCGCATGATGCTTGTACAAGTATTTCACCTGATGGAAAACAGATCTTTCTTTACAAAAACGATATTAATGATAAAATGTCGCGCGGTGGAGATGTATTTGTAAGTAAAATAAATAATGGTAAATGGAAAACTCCGGAACAATTTGGTAAACCTGTGGCTTCAACCTATTGGGAAGGTGGCGCTTGCATTTCTCCCGATGGAAAGCGTTTATTTTTTACGAGCGAACGTAAAGGTGGTTTGGGCGGAAGTGATATTTGGATGATAGAAAAGATCGGAAAGAAAGAGTGGGGCGAACCAAAAAATTTAGGAGCACCTATTAATAGTGTTTACGATGAGGGCGGAATGTTCTTGGCACCTGATGGTAAAACGTTGTTCTTTTGCAGTAACGGTCCAAACAGTATTGGTAGTTACGATATCTTTAAAACAGTGTTAGAGAACGGAAAATGGAGCGAGCCAATGAATTTGGGATATCCTATCAATAGCGCAGCAAAAGAAGGGCAATTAACTATTAGTGCTAATGGAAAAACAGCGTACTTCTCAAGCGAAAGAGCCGGCGGAATGGGTGAGTGTGATATTTATATGATCAATTTAAAAGATTACGCCATTCTTGAAAAAGATAATAAACTGAAAATAAATGATGGTTTAAGTATCCTAAAAGGAACTGTTCGCGATGGCTACGAAGGTTATGGTGTTGCAGAAGTGGAGATCATCATCAGCGATGCTAACGGAACTCAAGTTGCTTCTACAAACACCAACGAGAACGGAGAATATTTTTTGACATTAAAAGGCGGAGCAAGCTACAAGATCGACGTTAAGAAAAAAGGTTTCCAAGATATTAGCGAAACATTTGAATTGAAATTGGGAGCTAAAGAAACGGTGACGTTGGAAAAAGGATATCTTCTAAAGAAATAGTGAGTTAGTGAATTTGTGAGTTAGCGAATTACCTCACTAACTCATCAACTCTCTAATTCACTAACTAAAAGAACGCTCTAATAGTTCCGCCACCCAAATGCACCACATTCGCTGAGCTTGCAGATTTTCGTCCGTTATAATTAATACTTATTTGCAAATTACTATTGATATTTCGTTGGTAAAGTAATTCCCAAGTATAATTTGTACCATTCGCCAATCCATTCAACATTTCAAAAGCAATGGCCGATGATTCCACATCATTGTACTTCATTTGCAACAGATCGATACGCATATTAAAACTTCCCTTTTCGGTTTGATTGTATTTTAATTCTAATCCTGCATTATGAATAAATGCTCTTTGGAAACCTTGCGCATACGTATTTGCTTTTTCGCCGTATTTATAAAGTATGCTTATCCTAAACGTTGTGCCGGGTTGATAACTTAATTTCTGCTCGGCTTCTAACGTATGAAGCAAATAATTCCTGCTAGAGAACAACAATGAATGATTTCCTTTTATTCCCATCAAGCCCGTTGTATTAAAAGTGAACCATTTTGCAAAATTCAAACGCCATTTTACTTCGTGTGTTTCCAACAAACGAGTTTCGATACCATTGTTCAATAACTGTTTAGAGGCGTTGTTGATATACGTATAATCACCACCAAAAACGGAGGAAGACTGATTAAAGAAAACACTCTGACGTAAATTATTTGAATTGGCGATCATCAAGGTATCATCAATATTTAAAAAAGGATTGAAATAATATAATTCTCCATTGTCCATGGTTTTATTATCAATGCGATAAGCAGTTTGTAAGGCAAAACGACTCAGCATTTTCGCACTCTTACTTTTCTTTTCGCGCAATAAAACAACAGGACGGATATTAATATTAGCACTCAACTGGTTCTGCAATACTTTTACGTATTTATTTGTTGGCGCATAAATACGAATGTATCTCGCCTGATCATTGAATTGTGCAATTTCAAATTCGTTGAGCTGTTTGATATTATCTTTATTATAATCTAACCACGAAAATTGTCCTTGACCCGGCGCTACTTCAATATAATAGTACTCGCGCTTATTTTCTAATCCATATCCTGTTTCGTAAAAGAGACCCATCGTTAAAAGCCCTTTAAAAAAGCGCGGATTATATTCCAATCGATTCAAAAATGTATTATCGGGTTTTAAAATGGAACTGATGGTGTTTTTTAAATTTAATTGCCTGTACGTAATATAAACGGAGAACGGATTATTTTTTATGCTATTAATATTAGCTTGCAGACCAATATTCGTAGCCATGGTACTATCTTTTATCTCGTTATTGTACGATTGTTTATCTCTTCTTTCTTTATAAAATAATTTCATGAAATTCACACTTGAATCGGCACTGCTAATACTTCCTTCCCATTCCCAAAATTGATAGGTGCGTGAGGTAAATCTTCGAGTGCTATCCAAAATAAATTTATTATTCTCAAAATCATCAACGTAACCAAGTTTTACTTTGCCTAATTTTTGGTATGCAAAGGTTTTATGTCTGTAAAAATTTGTACTTGTTATCTTATCGTTACTCGTTAAGTAAGAACCTGAATATTGTCCGTTAAAGTCCTTACTGTTATATCTGTTCAATAAATTGTGACGAATACCTTGGTACGAATTTCCTTCAATAAAAGTATTGAATTGATAAATGGTCGAAAGTCGTTTTGGTCTTACAATACCCACTTCGATATTTCCAATATGTTGGTCATTAAAAATTGGACTCGTTAAAGGCCTGTTCCAATCTCTATCAAATTCAATACTTCTAAAACGCTCTACTTGTTTAAAATTCTTTTGAACGAATTCGTAATTTATATTGTAAACCATTTTCGAAATATTGCCCTTCAGATCTTCACCAATTCGCCGATCGTTCTTACTCGAAATTTTTACACCGCTGCCCTCATCATTTCCTTTATTTGCCAAACTAAATGTATTGATATCATTTTTCGTGTACACACCTTCCACTTGCAATATATTATGATTGGTCAATGAATAATTAACACCCGCTGTGAACATTTGATTTTGTTTCGGACTCACCAAAGGGATCACCGGCTCAAAACTTCCTTGCGGTATATTATTTACAGGCGCAATCCATTTATAAACTCTTCCGTTTGCAGCTGAAGCAACTTGAATGTAATTTCCTTTTCCTGTACCAACATTACTGAATTTTACAAGGTATTTTGCACTATCGGCATTGGTGCTGTAAACATAAATGGTGTAAATAAGAGAATTCACAATACTGTCTCTTTTCAAATAAAATACATCACTATTATTGAAAGTAGAAAGTGTGGCCCCACTAGTGTACGCTTTTTCCAAAGTATCACCTACTTGTGCGAGCGCTAACTTTTGATCTTGAGTTAAGCTTTGTTGCAAGGCTCTGTTCTTATTATCCTGCTCACTAAAAAAATTAAAATACGCTTTTGCTTTTTTGCCTTGGATCTCTTCCGATAATAAAAAAAGTGAGCGTGCATAATTTCGCTCTGCATATTGAAACTCCGCAACGATACGTTTGTCTTTTGTTATTTGTTGTCTCGCGGTAAACGTTAATTCTCCGGTATTATAATCTATGATATAATCATTCTCTTGTCCGCGCAATAATAATTTCCCATCAATATAAATTTTTTCTGTTCCGCTTAATACAATAATAAATGGTTCATTATCTGCGCCGCGCAAACGGTAAGGCCCTTGGTTATTCTCTATCCCAAAAAATACCATGCGCGAAAATTTTCCTCGCGAAATAGCACCCGCCACTTGCGTTTTAAATGTAACCGGTTTATTATTGGTGCTGTCCAAATACACATTATCCAAACTTATCCCTTGCGCGCGCTTATAAAAATTCATGAAGTACGAATTTTGCGGACGACTTAATTGATAATCGCCCACCACTAATTTTGTGCTTTCATTATTTAATTGAACAAATACTTTATCAAATTCCTGTAATTGCGCCGTAGTTCCATCCGCTTGAAAAGGAATATTATTATCCGTTGCCGCCATCAAAATATCTATCTCCGGTGTTAACTTTCCGCTCACCTGCAAATTCAAATTCGAATTCAAAACGGCATCCTGATTATTTCCGATCGAAATTCCCCTGCTGATATTTCCATTTTTATTTAAACCATCATTCTTTAAAAGAGTACTTCCAAAATTATTCTTATCGTATTTTATAGTGAAGGGTCTATCGGGCATTGAAAGGTCGGTATACAATTGCGAAGCGTCTTTGTGAAAATACAATTGCTCAAAATTGAAAGGGAAAACGCGGTAACTCACTAAAATACTATCCGGCCTTCCATTCTTAAATATCAAAGCATGTAAAGGATAATTTATGTCGGGTTTTTTTACCGAATCACCCGAAGAAAAATACGTGATGCTCACACTTTCTTTGATCAAACTTAAACTGTCCAATTTCAAGGTATCACTTTTTATTTTAAAAGTTCTTGTGCGTTCGCTCCTGAAATATTGTGCGTTCACCCCAATGCAGCATACGCCGAAAAGCACTAGCAAAAGGTATTTACGCGGGTTTGGCATTGGTATAAAACGTTTTTAAAGTTAGTAAATTGTGCAAGCTTTAGGTCACAAATCTTTGTTTTTGCCTTGGTACCACCTTAATTTGCAGGCCTTATGAAAATTATCACTTACAACGTTAACGGTATTCGTTCGGCATTAGGAAAAGGACTCATCGATTGGATGAAAAGTGCCGATCCGGATATATTGTGTTTGCAAGAAATTAAAGCAAATCCCGATCAAGTTGGACTTTTAGAATTTGAAGAATTGGGTTATCATTTATATTGGTATCCCGCTCAGAAGAAGGGTTACAGCGGTGTTGCCATTTTTACAAAACACAAACCAAAACATGTTGAATATGGTTGCGGAAATAAATTATACGACTTTGAAGGTCGCGTTATTCGTGTTGATTACAAAGACTTTTCGGTAATGAGCGTGTATCACCCAAGCGGAAGTAGTGGCGACGAACGGCAAGCTTTTAAGATGAAATGGCTCGATTTTTTTCAGAATTATATCAATGATCTGAAGAAAAAGATCCCGAATTTGATACTCTGCGGCGATTATAATATTTGCCATAAACCTATTGATATTCACAACCCAATTTCTAATGCAAAGTCGAGCGGTTTTTTGCCCGAAGAACGCGAATGGATGGAGAATTTTATCACTAGCGGATTTGTAGATTCGTTTAGGCATTTCAACCAAAACCCGCACCAATACAGCTGGTGGAGCTATAGGGCCGATTCGCGAAACAAGAATTTAGGCTGGCGTATCGATTATAATATGGTAAGCGGCCCAATGGCACATAAACTTAAGCGAGCGGTAATACTTTCGGAGGTAAAACATAGCGATCATTGCCCTGTTTTATTGGAGATTAGCTAGTGCTTCTGTACTGATAGCCAATTTGTTATGTTTTATCGAGAAAAAAGCATTTTTTTATGAAAAAACTAGGAATGTTAAGGTAAAAATATAACTTTGTTGCATTAATTTAATTGTAATTTCTAATCAAGATCGTTATTTTTTAATATGAAGAAATTAGTATTGTTGTCTGTTGTTGCCATCGCTCTTATCACTACTTCTTGTGGCGGTGATAAAAAGGATGATAAGTCCGGAAAAACAGAAGGCAAAGGCGGAGTTTATATGGGTGGTATCTTAAGGCTAAATGAAGTTGAGAACCTTAAGAATTTTATTCCTATGTCCATTAATGATGTTCCAACTTACCACATCGCTTACCAAGCTTACGAAGGTTTAGTAAAATATGATCCGGAAAATCTAAATATCATTCCGGGACTTGCTACTCGTTGGGAATTTAGTGCTGATCTAAAAGAGATCACATTTCACATTCGTCAAAATGTAAAGTTTCACGATAATGCGTGTTTCCCTGAGGGAAAAGGACGCATCATGAATGCAAATGATATCAAATTCTGTTTCGAAAGATTATGTACGCAAGATCCTTCCAACAATTTATTTGAAACAACATTTAAAGATAAAGTTGTCGGTGCTACCGAAGCATTCGTTGCTTCTAAAGGCGGGAACACTAAAAAAGTGGCAGGTGTTGTGGTGGTTAACGATAGTACCTTGGTATTAAAAATGACCGTTCCAAGTTTAGGTTTCCTAAATATCTTGGCAATGCCGGGATGTTTTGTTTATCCTCCTGAAGCATTTAAAAAATACGGGAACGATATGCGTGTGAACGTTGTTGGTACCGGTCCGTTCTATGTAGAGATGATCAAAGAAGGTGAAGTAGTAATGATGAAAAAGAATCAAGACTACTGGGGAGTTGACGAACACGGAAATCAATTGCCATATTTAGATGGTGTAAAGTGGACGTTCATCCGCGAGAAGAAATCAGAAATTTTAAAATTCAAATCTGGTGATCTAGATATGATCTATCGTATTCCGGTAGAGATGTTCTCTGAGATCATGGGAGACTTGGCAGATGCAAAATCAAAAAAGAACGAATTTCAGATCATTAGTTCACCGGCATTAAATACAAACTTCTTTGGTTTTAATGTACAATCAAGCACCAAAAATGTGTTTGCAAAGAAAGAAGTTCGTCAGGCATTTAACTACGCTATCGATCGCAACAAGATCGCCGTGTTCACTATTCAAGGTGAAGGTGCTCCTGCAGAATACGGATTAGTTCCTTACACCGAAGCATTTGAAAAAGAAGGTTACAATTACAAGGGCATAAAAGGATATCCTTTAGATGTTGCTAAAGCAAAAGAATTAATGAAAGCTGCAGGTTATCCTGATGGAAAAGGTTTTCCTGAGATCAATTTAGAGATCAACGGTGGTGGTGGTGATAGAAATATTTTAGTTGCTGAGGTTATCCAAAGCATGTTGAAAGAGAATATCAATGTGAAGATAAATATCAATACAGTTCCATTAGGCGAGCATATTGATAATGTACAATCAGGTAAAGCCGATTTCTTCCGCTTTGGTTGGAACGCCGATTATCCGGATCCTGAAACATTTGTAACTTTATTTTATGGTAAACACGTACCTGAGAATCCACACGATAAATCATTCACTAACTTCTTCCGTTATAAGAGTTCTAAATTTGATTCCTTGTTCGCAGCAAGTCAAACTGAGCCGGAGAAAGCAAAACGTTTTGCTCTTTTAAGCGCAGCAGAAGCAGTAGCAATGGACGATGCACCATTAATGCCAATATTTTATGATGAGAACTTTAGGTTAGAGCAAAAAGGTGTACGTAATTTACCTGAGAACGCCATGAACCATATTGATCTTACAAAAACATTTGTTGTTCCGGCAGACAAATTGAAAAAATAAGAAAGACTTTTTTTAGAATGATCCCGGCTAGATGGTCGGGATTTTTTTTGCCCCGATGGCACGCGGATGACCCAGATCGCTATGATAAAAAAGCGATCTTTATCCGCGAATCCCGATAAATATCGGGACATAACAAATCCGCGTTATCCGCGTGCCATTAATTTTGTATTTTTATGAAGTATATGAGAAAGGATTTTGTGATCATAGTGGCGGGCGGAACAGGTACCCGTATGCGGAATGAAACACCCAAACAATTTTTGGAAATAAATAAAATTCCGGTTATCGTGTTGTGCATCAAGAAATTTTTAAAGTATAAGTCAGGCATAAATATCATCATCGCTGTTCATCCTGCCTTCAAAAAAGAACTTGTTGCTATTTGCAAAAAATATTTTCCTAAAAAAGAAATTCAGATCACTATAGGTGGGGATACGCGTTATCAATCCGTAAAAAATGCGTTAAAATTAATTCCTGCAAGCGACGGCGTAGTTGGCATTCACGATGCGGCTCGTCCATTTGTAAATACTGATGTGATCAAAAATTGTTTTTCTGTTGCAGCAAAAAAAGGAAATGCTATTCCTGCTATTACTTTGTTTGAAAGTGTACGCAAAGCAAGCGAGAAAAAAAATAAAGCCGTTGACCGAAATAAATTCAAGATCATTCAAACACCACAATGTTTCAAGATCGCACTCATTAAAAAAGCATTCACCAGATCCTATTCACCAAAATTCACCGATGATGCAACGGTTCTAGAATCTATTGGCGAAAAAATAAATTTGGTTGAAGGCAATTACGAGAATATCAAGATCACAAATCCTAACGACATGATCATAGCTAAAGCGTATATGAGCCATGACAAATGAAGAAATTGTAGATAGTTTGGATCTCCAAGCAAAATTAATGGAATTGCATGGCGAAAATGCTTTTAAGTCAAGAGCTTTTTCGGGCGCGGCATATCGTTTGGATAAATTGCGTTACGATTTTATGGGAAGAACGCAAAAGGATATTGAAAGCATAGAAGGAATTGGTAAAGGTATCTCCAAATTTATTTGCGAATTACTCGAACATGGTTCGGCCAAAGAGCAAGATGAACTCATTGGAAAAACTCCGCCCGGCGTTATTGATATGATGGGCGTAAAAGGGCTAGGACCAAAAAAAGTCCATGCTATTTGGAAGGAACTCGACATTGAGAGTGTAGGGGAGTTATTGTACGCGTGTAATGAGAATCGTTTGTCGACTTTAAAAGGGTTCGGACAAAAAACGCAGGAATCGGTTAAGGCCGCCATTGAATTTAAAATGGCCAACTCTTCCAAAAAACATTATGCGAGTGTGGAACCATTTATAGAAACGCTTATTGATAACATTACAAAAGCTGCTCCAAAAATAAAAGTGAGTGTTGTGGGAGAGTTTAGAAGAAAAGAAGAAGTGCTGGATAAAATAGAGATCTTAAGTGACCCCGCTTTAAACTTAGATCTCAAAAAACTGGAAGAAAAAGTGGGAATGCCTTTTGTTCATCATAAATTTGCGGCAAATGAATTTGTAAAAAAGCAATTTGAACTCACAGCAACCAAAGAACATTTACAAAAAATACATTTTGATTCTTTACCTCATAAGGAGTTTAAAGATGAACAGGAAATTTATCACGAATTAAAATTACAATACATTGAACCCGAATTGCGCGAAGGTTTGAATGAAGTTGAATTAGCGAAAAAAAATAAGATCCCAAAACTAATTGAGATGAGTGATCTGAAGGGAATTTTACACAATCACTCCACTTACAGCGATGGTGTTCACACCTTAAAGCAAATGGCTGACTATTGCAAAGAACTCGGCTATCAATATCTCGGAATTTGCGATCACTCCAAATCGGCTTTTTATGCGCAGGGATTGAATGAAGAAAAAGTTTGGCAACAACAAATGGAAATTGCCAAACTTAATAAAGAGTATGGCGATAGTTTTAAAATACTAAGCGGCATTGAAAGCGATATTTTAAATGATGGTAATTTAGATTATGCAGAAGATGTTCTTAAAACATTTGATATGATCGTGGCTTCTGTTCACTCGAATTTAAAAATGACCGAAGAGAAAGCAACTGCACGTTTAATAAAAGCCATCGAAAATCCTTATACAAGTATATTAGGACATCCAACCGGTCGTTTATTATTAGCGCGTCCGGGTTATCCCATCGATCACAAAAAAGTAATTGATGCTTGCGCAGCGAATAACGTAAGTATGGAACTCAACGCGCATCCTTACCGTTTGGATATTGATTGGCGTTGGATCTGGTATTGTCTCGAAAAAAATGTGATGGTGTCTATTAATCCCGATGCGCATCACATGGAAGGTTATCATGATATGAAATACGGAGTTTGCGTTGCGCGAAAAGGAATGCTTACCAAAGACATGTGTTTGAATGCACTGGATCTAAAAGACCTTCAAACTAAATTCAAAAAATAGTGCCGATAATAAATTCCATAGCAAGTTGGTTAATGAAGAAGCGTATGCATCAGATCGAGTTATTTATGAAATACCCGGTAGATGTGCAAATGGAATGGATGCATAACTTATTGAATTTGGCAAAGGAAACAGAATACGGAAAGAAATACAATTTCGCAGAAATAAATTCATACGAACAATTTAAACGGCAAGTTCCGATAACTGATTACGAAACTTTGAGTCCTTATATTGAACGCAACAGAAAAGGCGAACAAAATTTATTATGGCATACCGATATTAAATGGTTTGCCAAAAGCAGCGGCACAACCGATAAAAGTAAATTTCTGCCTGTAAGTTTAGAACATTTGGATGGTTGTCATTACCGTGGCGGACGCGATATGGTAACTTTACATTGCGTCAATAATTTAGAAACACAATTATTCACCGGAAAAAATTTAGCGCTTGGTGGAAGTTTTAAAGAAGATCAGTTTGGGCATCACCAATCGTTTCATGGAGATGTGAGTGCCATCATTATTCAAAATTTACCAATGTGGGCCGAATTTTTTAGAGCGCCCAATGTTTCTATTGCTTTAATGGACGAATGGGAAAGTAAATTGGAAAAATTGGCCGATAGCATGAAGAATGAGAACGTGACCAGCGTTGCAGGCGTTCCAAGTTGGATGTTGGTTTTATTGAAACGCATTTTAGAACGTTCGGGAGCAAAAACAATAAAAGAAATTTGGCCAAACTTTGAAGTATACTTTCATGGCGGTGTAAGTTTTGGTCCTTACAAAGAGCAATTCAAACAATTATTTGGCAGTGATAAAGTTTCTTATTTGCAATTATACAATGCCTCCGAAGGATTTTTTGGAATTCAAGATCAACCAAATTCAGATGAGATCTTATTGATGTTGGATTACGGAATTTTTTATGAGTTCATGGAACTTGGTCACGATAAACCGGTTATCTGTTTGGATGAAATAAAAGTGGGCGTGGATTACGAAATAATTATTTCTACCAATGCAGGTTTATGGCGTTACCGTTTGGGCGATGTGATCCAATTTACGTGTATCAATCCGTATCGTTTTATTATAACCGGACGAACAAAACAATTCATCAATGTATTTGGCGAAGAATTAATGGTGCATAATGCCGATAGCGCTATTGCGGCTGCTTGCGAAAAAACGCATGCCATGGTGCGGGATTATACGGTTGCTCCCGTTTTTATGGGCGAAAATGCAGGTGCGCATGAATGGTTGATCGAGTTTGAAAAGCAACCAAACAATTTTGAGTTCTTTATAGCGTTATTAGATGAGGCTTTGAAAAAGCAGAACAGCGATTATGAGGCCAAACGTTATAATAATTATGTATTGCATTCGCCCATTGTAAAAAATTTGCCACAAAATTCCTTCTATAATTGGTTAAAATTTAATAATAAATTGGGCGGACAGTACAAAGTACCCCGTTTGAACAATAAACGTGATACCTTAGAGGAAGTTTTAAACGTAAATAAATTAGTATGAACATAGAACGTAATATTTTCCCTGTGCGCTCTGTGAAAAACCTCTGTGTTCTCTGTGGTTTCTGCCTCTTATTTTTTTCCTTCCAAAACGACACAAAACCACAAATAATTAAAAAGAAACACGATTATTTTGCTGTAGATAATTTAGGGAATATGCTTTTTATAAAAGAAGGCGAAATGATAAAACACTTGGCCAATGGAAATTATTTTATGCGTTACAGTAATTTAAAATTAGGCGATATAACCGCAGTTGACGCCACCAACGGTTTACGTTTAATGTTATTTTATAAAGATTATCAGCAATTGGTTTTTTTAGATGATCAACTCACTCAGAAAAGTGATCCGGTTTCTTTAGAAAAATTAGGCTACGAGCAAACCGACCTCGCATGTTTATCGGCTAATAACGGATTTTGGTTATTTAATAAAGCTAATAACGAATTAGTGCGTTTCAACGACCAATTAAAAAAAATATCTGCGACCGGAAATTTAAAACAAATGCTGCAAACCGAAGAAGTGAAACCAAATTTTTTGATAGAGCATAATGGAAATGTATTTTTGAATTGTCCCGACGTTGGCATTTATGTTTTTGATATTTTTGGCACCTTCAGCAAGATCATCAGTTTAAAAGGCCTAAAAAATTTCCAGGTGAACGAGAACATCATTTACTTCCAAAAAGACAACGGCATTTGCAGCTATAATTACAAGTTGTTTGATGAGGTGTGTAAGCCTTTCCCCATCAATAAATTAAGCCAAACGGTATTTTTAAAGAATAAGGCTTACTTGAGTAATAACGATAGTTTGTTTGTGTTTTAGGCCCTTTTTGGAACCTACCTTTATTTTCTTTAAATTTAGTAGTATAAAATGCGTAAAAGCCTTTTCATATTTACTTTTTTTATGTCTGTAATTTCTTACGGACAAAATTGGAATGTGTTTAATAAATGGTATCGGTATAATTATAAATTCAATAACTCTCAAGTGATCTCGAATGTTCTGTTTGCAGATACAATAAAACAAACTGGTCCCGATACAACGTATATCATGAATAATATAGTTGTGGTAACAGGAACTGTTTTAACTACAGATCAACCTCAGTTTTTACAAAAGAAAATAATTAAGCTGGCAAATGGAACTGTTTTTTTGCAAACCACTAATCCTTTAATCATTATTCCAACCTGTACGTTATCGCAAACGTGGCTATTTGATGCAGTAAACAACTATAGTGCAACCTGCGTAGCCATAACAACAGAAACCGTATTTGCTACTCTGGACTCCATAAAAATAATCCTCATTAACAATGTTGATTCAATTAAATTAAGTAAGCAATTCGGAATTATACAATATCCTGAGCTTTATGCTCAAAACCAATATTATCGTTTGGATGGAATTGAGAGATCCAACAATTATGATTCAGTCCCTTTATTTGGAACTAAGGTTCCTAATGCGTGGGATTTTTATAATTTCAAAATAGGGCAAGGCATTTGTACAGATTATGGATACCTATATCTCACATCACCTGCCGTTCAGAATTGCACAAAGAGTTGGGCGGTTGTACAAAGTAAAACAATTACGCCAACGGGTTATATTTATTTACTTAGTAGAAAAACAGAGACAAGTAATTTCAGTAATGCGTGTAGTCCATTTTCTACTAATCCATTCGTTAATGTAATTGCTTCTTATACCGGATTGTCGAGTACATCTGTTTATGAAAACAGAATGTATCCGGGGATGATCGGTATTTCAGGAAACTTCAACTTTATGGTAAGCATGGTAAAATTAGGAACTAACAATCAGACGATAATTTCCAAATATTATGGCCCGACCACCTATACAAGTAATGGCCCATTTAACAATAACAGTTATGCGACCTCATATTCAATTACCAACAACGAAATTGTTCAAGCCAACTACATTGTTGGTCAGGGTTTGGCATCTTCGGCGTTCCATCATTTCGAAACACATATAACATATGCGACCGGTTGTGGAGCAAATATTGGCGTGAGTGAAAATACCTTTAATAGTACTTCAAATTTATTCTATCCAAATCCAGTAAATTCTAAATTAATAATTGCTATTGACGGAGAAACACAAATTAAGATCTCAGACCTTCAAGGTAAAGTCTTAATAGAAGAACACTTGAGGGATAAGAACTTTAGAAATACCTCACAACTTGATAACGGACTTTACTTCCTTGAAATCCAATCCGATTCCTTTAAGAGCACTCAAAAGCTCATTATTCAGCATTAAGTCAGGCCGCGTCACCCTGAACGATCCCGATAGCTATCGGGACGAAGGGCGACTTCCAATAACTTGACAGCGTTTCTTAACATTATTTCCGTAATTATTCCCCTTGCATTTCGTTATATTTGTTTTGTATCTCTTATACAGTGGTAGTCGCAGACGAACCATCTGTATTAGAGATACAAAATCCCGATCGAAGCATCGGGAATAGTAGGATTGCCGTTTATGGAAAAACACCCAAAACAGCATCTAAATTTTGTACATTAGAACTACCAATTGGCTCAAAATAACATACTCATCAATAAACTGGATGAATTCATCCGTAAGTATTACAAAAATTTACTGATAAAAGGAACTTTGTATTCACTCGGCCTTTTGTTCTCTGCTTTTTTAAGTGTTGTGCTTTTAAATTATTTTGGTGAGTTTGAAACAACGGCAAGAACGATCTTCTTTTTTAGTTTTTTAGCGCTTACCGGTTTTGTGCTTACAAAGTATATCGCTATTCCTCTTTTAAAATTAAATAAGATCGGCGATACGCTCACGTATAATGATGCAGCCAATATTATTGGAACACATTTTACAAATGTTCAGGATAAATTACTCAATGTTCTGCAATTACAAAATCAACAAGGACTTTTAGGATCTGATGATCTGTTAATGGCAAGCATCGATCAAAAAATAAATGAATTGCGTCCTGTACCTTTTACTTCCGCTATCGATCTTAAAGAGAATACCAAATATTTAAAATATGTATTGCCTGTTCTTTTTCTTTTTATTTCTACGTATATCATTTGGCCGGGAATTATAAATAAAGGCACTGAGCGTTTGGTGCATTATCAAACATACTACTCAAAAGAAATGCCTTTTGAATTCACCATTTTAAATAATGAACTAAGCGCGCTTCAATCGCAAGATTATGAGATGAGCGTAAAAGTTACCGGCGATCAATTGCCGAATGAGGTCTTTGTAAAAATAAATGGCGTTGAATATAAATTGGATAAAACCGATAAAGTAAATTTCTCGTACACGTTTAAAAATCTTCAAAAGAATACCAATTTCAATTTTGCGGCAGCCGGTTTTGAATCAAAAGAATATGAATTAAAAGTTTTACCAAAACCTTTGATCACGCAATTTAGTACCCAATTAATTTACCCTGCTTATTTAGGCAAGCCAAACGAACAGTTGATCAATTCGGGCGATCTGCAATTACCACAAGGCACAAAAGTAATTTGGACCTTCAATACAAAAAATACCGACGATCTGAGTCTGCATTTTATAGATACGCTTATTAGTCCTGTACACACAACGCAAGATCAGTTCACTTATGCGCGCAAATTTTTAAATAGCAATAACTATATTTTAAAAGCAACAAACGTTTTGGTGGATAAAGCCATTGATTCAGTTTCTTATATCATCAATGTAATTCCCGATCAATATCCATTGATAGACCTTGATCAAACTACAGATTCTATCAACACAAAAAATATTTATTTAAGCGGCAGCATTAAAGACGATCATGGATTCTCGCATTTGAATATGGTGCTTAAAAAGTATACAACCGATTCAACTAAAAAAGCTGTAGAAACATCAGAAACCATTCCTATCTATATCAATCCAAAACAAGTTTCGCAAACGTATTATTATTTTTTAAATACAAGTACATTCAATCTTTTACCCGGAGATAAGATCGAATATTACTTTGAAGTATTTGATAACGATGGGGTAAATGGTGCAAAATCTTCCAAAACAAATGTGATGGTGTATAAAGCACCAAGTTTGGACGAAATAAACGAAGCCACGTCGAAAAATAATTCAGAAATAAAAAATGATCTCGAAGAAAGTATCAAGCGCGCTAAACAATTACAAAAAGATGTAAGCGATCTTTCGAAAAAAATAAATGATAAGAACCAGTTGAGCTACGAAGAAAAGAAAAAGCTGGAAGAGATCATGAACAAGCAAAATGCTTTGAAGAATAAAATAGAGGAAGTAAAAAAAGAGAATCAGCAAAATAACCAAATGCAAAATGAGTTCTCGCCGCAGGATGAATCGATCTTAGAAAAACAACAAGAGCTCGAAAAATTATTCGATCAGATAATGACACCCGAAATGAAGAAGTTGTTTGATGAACTTCAAAAGGCCATGAATCAATTGAACAAAGATCAGGTGCAACAAAAATTGGAGGAATTAAAACTCACCAATAAGGATATTGAAAAAGAACTCGATCGTAATTTGGAACTATTCAAAGCCTTAGAAGTGCAAGAGAAAATGCAGAATGTGGTGGATAAGTTAGATGAGTTGAAGAATAAAGAATTAGATCTTAAAAATGAAACGGAGAATAAAGACAATAAAAAGCAAGACGATAAAGCCCTTGAAAAAAAGCAGGATGATATCAGTAAGGAGTTTGATAAATTAAAGGAAGACATTAAAGAATTAGAAAAAAAGAATGCCCAATTAGAAGAACCTGCTAAACTTCCTAAGAACGAACAAAAGCAAGAGGATGTGAGCAAGGAAATGAAAAAGAGTTCGGAAAGTTTGAATAAGGGAAATAAAAAAGATGCGGCTAAGTCGCAAGATGATGCTGCCAAAAAAATGGACGAGATGGCCGAGGAGATGATGGAAGAAATGGATATGGAAGCGCAACAACAAGATGAAGAAAATGCGGCCGCCTTGCGTCAGATCTTAGAAAATTTATTGAATGTTTCGTTCACGCAAGAAGATCTGATGAAACAATTAGGAACAACACGAATTGATAATCCTCAATACTTAAAAATTCCGCAGTTGCAAAATAAATTAAAGACCGACAGTAAAATGATCGAGGATAGTTTATTGGCTTTAAGCAAACGCGAACCATCGGTAAGTAGTTTTATTAATCGCGAAATAAGTGCTATTAATAATAACATAGAAAAAACA
>JAHEYC010000001.1 GCA_023251775.1 Sphingobacteriaceae bacterium
TCACAGAGTACACAGAGCTCTACTAACCGCAGAAACAGATAATAGCAAATAAAATACAGTTTTTTTCTCCGCGACCTCTGTGTGAACCTCTGTGAGAGCATAGCTCTCTGTGGTTTCTGACTCTAACAGCATTATAATTTTATACCGATCACACACACATCATCTACCTGTTCAAGTTCGCCTCTCCAGCTATTGAATGTGGATGCTAATAATTCTTTTTGCTCGTTCAAAGGTTTGGTGCTTATGGAAAGAAGTAATTCATTTAATTTTTTGTACATGAATTTTTTTCCTTTTGGTCCGCCAAATTGATCGGCATAACCATCGGTATAAAGATAAATTAGATCGGAAGGTTTAAAGTCAAAAGTCAAAAGACGGAAGCTATCTGTTTTTTCGCCTTTACCAACAGGCATGCGGTCGCTTTCGAGTTCTATTATTTTTCCATAGCGCACAACGATGATAGGATTATTTGCCGAAGCGTAAGTTAATTTTTTAT
Organism: Sphingobacteriaceae bacterium; assembly: GCA_023251775.1. Lineage (GTDB taxonomy): Bacteria > Bacteroidota > Bacteroidia > B-17B0 > Aurantibacillaceae > Aurantibacillus. The sequence continues at coordinate 494 of JAHEYC010000001.1, forward strand.
TTTTCTTATCAATGCAGATCAAAATTCCGTCGAATCCGTCTTTTTGTCCATCGCGACTAACACTCTCGATCAATTTTTTGCGTGTGAAATTAAATACTTCATTGGGTTCAGGAATTTCTTTTTCGTTGATGGCTTCGTTCAAAAACGTAATGTTGAGCAAACTCATAAATGCGCCGGGAACGCCGTGTCCGGTACTATCGCAAACTGCGAGATAAAATAGTTCTGAGTTGGCAGTTGCAGTTGGCAGTGCCTTACCGCCGACTGCCGACTGAGACTGGGAACTGTTAACTGAACACGCCCAATAAAAATCGCCGCTCACAATATCTTTTGGATCGAAGTAAACAAAATTATCAGGGAGATTTGCATTTAAAAAATCGGCATGTGCTAAAAGCGTATGTTGGATCCGTTTTGCATAATTGATACTATCAATGATCTCTTTTTGTTTTTCTTCGATGATCTTATTCTTTTTTTCTAATTCGAAGTTGGCTTTCTTTTTCTGTTTAAAATTTCGAAGCACTTGATAGATCATTCCAAGAGCTAAAAGAAGTGCAACGAATACCGAATAAATAATGATCTTTTGTTTTCTGATCTCGGCTTCATGTTCTGCATCCAACACCGCTTGTTTTAATTCGCGTTCTTTTTCTTTTTTCTCGTTCTCCAATTTCGCTGTGATGTTAGCGATACTTTGGTTCATGGTTTGGTTGGTGACCGAATCCTTAAAAATAACATACTGCTCAAAATACTTGTAGGCTTGCACCATATCGCCTTTTTCTTTATAGGCTTCAGACAAACCTTTAACTGCCACCATTTTTTGTTTGTACACTTTTATAGTATCAGCAATGGCCGATTGTAATTTAAAATAGGTAATGGCATTATCATAATCGCCCATTTGCCTGTACACTTCGGCCATAGCACCATACGCGTTGGCTACTCCTTTTTTATCGCTAAGAATAATTGATAACTCACGATATTTATTGAACAACAAAATAGCTTCCGAGAATTTTTTTTGCTCAACATAAATTGTTGCCATGTTATTATAGATACCTGCTTGCATTAAACGATCGCCAACTTTTTCGTTGATCTTTACAGCCGTTCCAAAATACCCTAGTGCTTTTTGTTGATCCTTTTTAGTAAGCGCTACAACTGCTAATCCGTTATAGATCTTTACAAGCATCACGTTATCATTTTTTCGTACCGCTATCGCCTCAGCCATGGCGTAATTAGTTCCGGCGTCATCTATTTTTCCCAGGTAATAAAATACATTCCCTAAATTATTATAACAGCGAAGTAAGTTGGAGGAATCTTTTAATTTCTCAAAACCCTCCTTGGCTCTTACATAATATTCCAGCGCGCGATCAAATTTTCCGAATTGAAGATTAACGGCGCCAAGGTTCACCAAAAGTTCTGTTTTTGGTCTTTCATCTTTTAAAAGCATGGAGGTTTGCAATGCCGAATCCATGTAAGCTACTGATGGGTTATAATCCGATCGAAATGTATATCCTATTCCAATATTGCCGTAAGCATCAAAAACTCCCTTGGTATAATTGATCTTTTTTGCAAGAGCCAATGCATCATTACCGATCTTAATGGCGGAAAGCGGATCGTTTGTTACCACTCCTCTTGCTTTTAAATTCAAAGCTTGAACTTTTTTTTCGGTATCCTTTTCGCTTTGTATGATCTTATCTAAAGAATCGATGATCCTTTTTTGCGCATAAGAATAATAGGTAAAACTACTTAACGCGCAGAGAATGATTATTTTTTTGATGGGTGTCAAGACATCTTAAAAATACTAAAATAATTGGGAAAAACAATGAATAACCTACCACCTCGGCTTCGCCGAGGCAAGTTATTTTGCCACGAATTTCACTAATTAACACTAATCTGTGTTTACAAATAATTTCACTAATCTATGTGTAAAATGCGTTTGATAAGTACACACAGATCAGTGAAATCTAAACACATATAGTTCAGTGAAAATTCGTGTAATTAGTGGCTAAAAAAAACAGATGCAGTCCTTCAGCGGAGCTGAAGGAATTCTTTCATCTAAATTTAAGTCTTTGCTTGCTTTTTAACTACGTAGCGTGAAACAAAGATGCTTATTTCGTAAAGTAAATACATAGGAACAGCAACAACCATTTGAGAAGTGATATCGGGACTAGGTGTGATTATGGCGGCTGCGATGAGTATCACAATAACTGCATGTTTGCGGTATTTGCGCATGAACTCAGGCGTGAGCAAGGTTAATTTGGTGAGAAAATAAACCAAAATGGGCATTTCGAAGATGATACCCGAAACTAATGTCATAGTTGAAATAAGAGAGATATAATCATCAAATGTATTATTGGTTTGAATTTTGCCGCTTGCCGAAATTTGGTAACCTACCAAGAAATTATAACTCATTGGGAAGAGCAAAAAATATCCGAAACAAATTCCAATTAAAAATAAAATGGAAGCGATCACAACAAATACTTTAACGGGACCTAATTCTTTATCTTTTAAAGCGGGGCGAACAAATTTCCATAATTCCCAAAGCACAACCGGAAAACCAAGGATCATTCCAACTAAGAACGAGATCCACATATGATTAAAAAATTGTTCGGAGGCGCTTAAGGTTTGCAAAGGACGATTTTGCACCATGATGCACATCACATCGCCTGCGCCCATTTTATGTCCCAATGCACATAGCGCACGATACGAAATAAAATCTTGATCTAATGGTCCCAAAATTACCGTATCAAAAACAAGACCCGGCATACAAAAAGCAGCAATGGCAAAGATCATAATAACGGCAGCGCTTCGCACTAAATGCCAGCGCAAAGCTTCAAGGTGTTGCAAAAAGGTCATTTCTTTACCCTCTCCTTTTTCTTCTTTATCTGATGATACTGCCATATAAAAAGCCTTACAAATTTACACTTTAGTGTGGCTTTATCAAATATAATAAATGATGTTTAAAGGGTGATCACGAGACGTAATGGAACGCGGATGACGCTGATTGCTTATGATCGAATATGATTTTTGGGAGAAAACAGCAAGACGTAATGGAACGCGGATGACGCGGATCGTTTATGATTAAATATGATCTTCCTTATAGAAAAATCACCACTTGCCGCCGGAGCCGCCGCCGCCGAAACTTCCGCCGCCGAAACCGCCGAAGCCACCGCCTGATGATCCACCGCCAAAACCTCCGCCACCGAAACCACCGCCGCCAAAACCGCCACCGAAAAATGTTCCGCCTCTAAAACCGCGGCCGCTATAATTTCCGCCACCTTTTCCTCCTCTAAAAAAAAGAATAATAATAACAAGAATAATAATGAATGTGATCAAAGGATGTTTCTTTAAAAAAAGTTCAGTCCCATCTCTCCCTGCCGGTCTTGACACTTCTACATTATATTCTCCTTTTGCAGCTTTCTCAAGTGCATCAATTGCTGCAACAATTGCACCATAGTGATCACCGCTCTTTAAACGCGGCATCATTTCATTTTCACGAATTGCTTTTGTTGTAAGATCGGGGATCGCTCCTTCTAATCCATAACCTGTTGCAATAAAAAGATCACGCTGTCCTTCGCCGCCGGTTGGTTTAATTAAAATAACAATACCGTTATTGAATTCTTTGCTACCTACTCCCCAACTGTTACCGATCTTGAAGGCAAATGATGAAGCATCCATACCATTGAGATCGTCGATAATAACAATACAAATTTGATTGGAGGTTTGATGATAAAAATTTTCGAGACGCTGTTCTACTTGTTGCGCTTCCGAACTGGTAAGAAAATATGTCGCGCTAAGATCGTTGTAAAGTTTTGGCGGGTTTGGTTTTTCGGGAACCTGCGAAAAAGTGGTAAATGAAACTAATAAAAATAAAGCGGATATGAGCGAACGTAATTTCAATTTAATAAGAGATATCGTTCTTTAGTTCGTTCTTATCTCTGGCAGCCAAAGGAAAATATTTTTTTAGTTGTTCACCGCTCATGAGGATGCATTTTTCTAAACCATCAATTATTTTTTCTTCTTTAAAATTTGTGATGGCTGTATCTTTTACCTCATCCCAAAAATTTGCAGGAACATTTTTATTAATACCTTCATCTCCCCACACGGCGAATTGTTTTTGCTTTAAATTCACGTAAAATAAAATGCCATTGCGTAATTCTGTTTCGTGCATTTTTAATTTCGTAAAAACTTGTTTAGCTCTTTCCAAAGCGGAATCCACTTTATCTGCATCAAAATGCACGCGGATCTCGCCCGAAGTTTGTTGTTCGGCTGAAAGAATAGCCTTGACCAAACGTTCTTCTTCTGACCTTGATAATGGTTTCTTTTTGAAAAGCATGATGGATATTAAAACTCAACCTTCGGTGCTTTTTCAGCGCCTTTATCCGATTCAAAATACACGGCATCTTTATAACCCCATGCAAATAAACTGCCCGGGATCTTTTTAATAGAGGCGTTGAATTCTTTTACAGCCTCGTTATAACTTTGGCGTTCAACTGCAATTCTGTTCTCACAACCTTCTAATTCAACACGAAGATCTCCGAACGCTTGATTGGCTTTTAGATCGGGATAATTTTCGCTCACTGCCAATAAACGCGATAATGCTCCCGATAATTCTCCTTGCACTTTTTTGAATTGCTCAATATTATTTTCATTCAAATTAGTTGGATCAATAGTTACTTGCGTTGCTTTTGCACGCGCTGCCACAATTCCTTCTAAAGTTGATTGTTCAAAATTGGCTTGGCCTTTTACAGTTGCAACAATGTTTGGAATAAGATCCATACGACGTTGATATTGGCTCTCTACTTGTTGCCATTGTTTTTTTACTTCTTCGTTCATGTCAACAAACGAATTACGCTTGTTACATCCGTACATTAAAAAAATAGCGATAAATAATCCTATACCTCCGATGATGATTGCTCTTTTCATGTTTTTTTTATTTTTAATTTTTGTAACATGCAACTCACCTTTTAGGCTCGTTTCATTTTGTGTGTTTTAATTTTTTGTAAAGGTAGTTAAATAAACAAAGTAGAGTCCGTAATAAATGTTAAGATACTTATAATCAGGTAATTAAATGAGTAAAAATCAGCTTTTTTTAACCACGAAAGGCACGAAAATTTTACACCAAGGGCACGAAAATTGGATGGCATTTCGTGAATTTCGTGTAAAATTTTTGTGTTTTTCGTGGTTAAATGCGGATCAGAATTTCACGCCAATAACACACACATCATCTATCTGTTCAAGATCGCCTTTCCATGAATTGAATTCATTGGTTAATGAATTGCTTTGTTCGTTCAACGTTTTTGTTGAAAGCGAAACCAATAATTCGTTGAAGCGTTTGTACATGAATTTTTTTCCTTTTGGTCCGCCAAACTGATCAGGAAATCCATCAGTATATAAATAAAAACGATCGGAGGGTTTAAAGTCGAAATCATACAACGTAAAACTTTGTTCGAGTTCGCCTTTTCCAACAGGCATACGATCGCATTCGAGTTCAATTAATTTTCCTGCCCTAATAACCACAGGCGCATTATTAGCTGCCGCATAGGTTACTTTTTTATTTTTTTTATCTATACAAATAAGAATGCCATCAAAGCCATCTTTTTGTCCCTCTTTACTTATGCTTTCTATTAATCGTTCGCGCACATAATTAAAGATCTTGTGTGGCTCCAAAATACTCTTTTCTTTAATGGCTTCACCCAAAAAACCAATATTGAGTAAACTCATGAACGCGCCCGGTACGCCGTGCCCTGTACTATCGCAAGCGGCCAGATAAAAATTATCGTTCTTGCTTGCAGCCCAATAAAAATCGCCGCTTACAATATCTTTTGGTTTGAACAATACAAAATTCTCTTTAAGGTTAGAGTCAATAAAATCTTTATGCGCCAATAAGGCCGACTGAATTCGTTTTGCATAATGAATAGAATCGAGGATCTCTTTTTGTTTTTCTTCGATGAGTTGATTTTTATTCTCCAGTTCGGCGTTCTTCATTCCGATGATCTCGTTCTGCTTTCGGGAGACCTTGAAACGTTTGAATATTATTACCGAGAAGATCAACACTAATATCAAAAAGAACATCACCGAACCAATAATGATATTTTGTTGTTTTCTTTTTTGTTCGTTCTTTATGTTCGAGATCTCTAATTGTTTTTCCTTTTCCAATTCAAGTTTTTCTAATGCACGGTCGGTTTCCATTTCCGAGATCTTAGCTAATTTTTCGAGGTTATTGATGGAATCTTTAACTGTATAATATTTGATCTGATATATGCCCGCCTTTTCAGGTTTTCCTAATTTCATGTTAAGATCGACCAAAAGTTTTGACGTGCTTAGCAAGAGCTCCTGATAATTTGCCTTCAACGCATAGTCATATGCGCTTAATAAATATGTTTCAGCATTCTTATAATCGCCCATTTGGAAATAGATATTTCCCAATCTTCCTTCGTTATAATGAACTCCCATTTTTGATCCTCGTAATTCTTGAAGTTTCTTTGAAAGAGTAACATATTTAAAAGCTTTGTCAAATTGTTTTTTCTTAATATAATGCTCTCCAATATTCCCTGTTATTTGCGCAATAGCACTTGAATCGTGAATTTCGGAACTGATCTTATACGCTTCCATTTCGGCTTTCAGCGAACGTTCATCATCATTCAAAAATAAATATACATCTGCCAAATTCGCTAAAGTACGCGCATACGCTTTTTTATTTTCGCTTTTTTTATAGATCTCTAATGCCTTTTCAAAATATGGTTTTGATTTAGACGGATTGTTCATGATAAAACAATGGATGTATCCTATCTTGTTAGCAGCAGCGGCAATAACCTCGGTTATATTAAGTTGCTCAGCGAGCTTGAGTGTTGTTTGAAAATACTCAAAGGCTTTTACATTATTCTCTGCTTTAAAATACGCGTTACCAATTTGAAGAAGTGACTTAGCTTTACCGCGTTCAAATTTTAATTGCTCACTCAGGTTGAGGGCTTCGGTTGCATACTTTAATCCATTTTGGAAGTTGGTGCTATCTTTTTTCTTTTGAAAGTAAAATTCGGAAGAGATGTTCACCAGTAAATTCACTTTAGCGGTATCGGGTTTGGAAGAATTCAAACGACCGATCAAAGAGTCGATAGGGTTTTGCCCAATGACAAAACAAAAACTCAATAAAAATAAAAATGATAAATACTTTTTGCCGATCATTTATTAAGCAACTCTTAAACCAATTACACACACGTCGTCAACCTGTTCGAGGTTACCCTTCCATGATTCAAAATTAGTGCCGAGTGCTGCAGTTTGAGATTCAAACGATTCGTTAGAGATATTCACAAGGAATTCGTGAAGTTTTTTATACATCAATTTTTTTCCTTTTGGTCCGCCAAACTGATCGGCATAACCATCGGTGAATAAATAAAGTGTATCATTCTTTTGTAATTTGATACTATGTAATTTAAATTCCTCTTTCTTCTCACCATAACCAACAGGCATACGATCAGATTCCAATTCTTTTAAAACATTATCGGTAACAACAACTGGACGGTTATTAGCGGCAGAGTAAGTGATCTCGTGCGTATCCTTGTTCACACAAAGTAATACTCCATCAAAACCATCTTTTTGTCCTTCTCTGCTAATAGCATCAATTAATTTCTGACGAACATAATTGAACACTTCATTTGGCTTTAAGATATTCTTCTCACCAATAGCTTCATTAAGGAATGATATGCTCAATAAACTCATGAAGGCTCCCGGAACACCATGCCCTGTACTATCACATACGGCTAAGTAAAATAAATTATTCTTTTTATACGCCCAATAAAAATCTCCGCTCACAATATCTTTCGGTTTAAAGTATACAAAATTATGAGAGAGATGATCGTTTATAAAATCGCGATGTGCCAAAATGGTTGTTTGAATTCGTTTGGCATACATGATACTATCGAGGATCTCTTTTCGACTTTGCTCCACCAACTCTTTTTGTTGTTGAAGGACAACGTTCATGTGTTTTTGTTTCTTGAGATTTTTGAAAGAAACATAGGTGAAAACTGCAACCAGTATCAAGATCCCTGCAATGAAATAGGAAAGGATGCGTGAATTTTGTAATGATTTTTTAGCGATCATTTTATCTTGTTGCAATAATTTATTCTCTTTTTCCTTAGCATCCGAATCGTATTTAGTTTGCAATTCGTATAATTTATTACGACTCTCGCCATTGTAGATAGAATCCTTTAGCGAATTATACTTTTTGAAATAAGCTAAAGCTTGTTCGGCATTTCCCTTTTTTTCGAAAAGCTTGAAGATCTGTAAACACACATCCTTTTGATTATCGATGGCTTTATCCTCTTCGGATATTTGTAATGTTTTGAAATAATAATTAAGGGCAGAGTTCAATTTATTTTTATTGAAATCAATATTTCCCAAAGTAAGATACGTTAATGCCTGACCGTAACGCGATTCATGTTTTTCCATTAAGGGCAATGCAAGTCGTGCATAATACGTGGCCGAATCGCTCTCGCCCATGCTATTATACGCTTCACCCAAAGTTGCATAAACAAATGCAGAGTAATAATCCTTATTAGCATTCTCGAAGATCATTTTAGAATACATGAGTTCATCAACTGCTTCGGAATACTTAGCTTGTTTCATGTAAATGTTAGCGATACCAACAGCCGATGTAGCTTTGGCCAATTTACTATTTGCAACTTCTCCCCATTTATAAGAAAGTTTATAGAATTCAAGGGCCTTTTCGTAATTATTCAATCCTAAATAGGTATTACCAATGGAGTTTGCTGTTGTTGCAGATTTTTTTGTGTCCTTTAATAGTTCATAGATCTTTAATGCAGGAATAAATGATTCTAATGCAAAACCGTAAGTTCCTTTTGCGTTATTATATTCTCCCAGATCGCATAAGGCCATTGCCTCTCCTCGCTTGAATCCGATCTTACGCGAGAGTTCAAGATTTTTTTTACCGTACTCTTCTGCTTCGTTAGGGTAAGCAGACTGAAGATAGTTAACGAATTCGGCGTAGAGATAAACTTTTTGGGTATCGATCTTACACTTGTCAATAAGTGCGAGCATAGAGTCTTTGGTCCTGTCGTTTTGTGAGAACAGAAACAAACTAACGAAAAGAGAGGCAATTATAAGTTTGTACCTTGACAATTTGCAAAACAAATTTAGAACTTTAATCCGATAATACAAACATCGTCGATTTGCTCTAAATTCCCCTTCCAATCTTCGAATATCCGAACTAGTAATTCGGACTGCTTGCTTAGAGACAAGCCACTTATAGACTGAATGAACTCATTTAATTTTTTTGACATGAATTTCTTACCTCTAGGGCCTCCGAATTGATCGGCATATCCATCGGTGTAGATATAAAGCCTATCACCCTTTTTCACATTTACCGTATTTAATGAGAATTTCTCTTGTCTTTCTCCATATCCCACCGGCATTCGATCCGATTTGAGCTCGGTCATTGTTTTATCTGAGATAAGTATTGGAGAATTGAGGGCGGCTGAGTAGGTAACCTCGCCTGTTGTTTTATTTACGCATAAAAGTGTTCCGTCGAATCCATCCTTTTGACCATCCTTACTAATATTAGTGATAAGTTTTTTTCGAACGAAATTAAATACCTCATTGGGTGCGCTTAAATTCTTTTCGTTGATAGCTTCATTTAAATAGGAGATATTCAATAAACTCATGAACGCGCCGGGCACACCATGGCCTGTGCTATCTGCAACTGCCAGATAAACCAATTCGTGATTTTCCAATTCACCTTTTTCGTTTATTACCGGTGCAATTTTTTTGGTAGCCCAATAAAAATCTCCGCTTACGATATCTTTTGGTTTGAACAACACAAAACTTTCTTTAAATGTTTCGTTGAATAATTGTGTTTCGCTCATCAAGGCCAATTGGATCTTCTTTGCGTATTGAATACTATCGGTGATATCTTTATTTTTTGCTTCAATAATTGCTTTCTGACTAAATACTTCCTCCGTGCGTTCTTTTACTTTACCTTCCATATTTTCATAAAGTGCGGCGTTATCCACAGCAATTGCAACGGAATTAGCAATATTCCTTAACACATTCATTTGATACTCAGAATATGCATTTTTTGAAAAACTCTGAACAGTGATAACTCCGATCTTCTTTTCTTTAGAGAACAAAGGCATGTAGATAAGCGATTGCGGTGCATCACCAACAAGTGGTTTTCCAAGATCCTTAATATATTTATTGTAATCGTTCTGTACATCATTCATGAACATCTCTTGTTCCCTTTCAAAACACCATACCGCAAACCTACCTTTATCTTTTAAGAAAAATTCGAAGAATGGTATTTTCTCATTTCGTTCAATGAATCCATTAAATTGAATGCTCTTTGTTTTATCGTTATACAATCCAATACCAAATGATTCGGCGCTCATTAAATTATTAATGTTCTCGTATGCCATCGATACGATGGTCTCCACTGAAAGAGAAGCGGTGATCACTTTAGAGATCTGTGCGATGAGTTTTGTATCGTTAAAATTCTTCTCTAGTTTTTCTTTTTGCTGTGTTACTTCCTTTGTTCGCTCAAATACGCGTTGTTCCATATTCTCATACAGTGAAGCATTATCAATAGCAATAGCTACATACACAGCAAGATTCTTCAACATTTGAAGGTCGTTATCCTTATAAGCATTGCGTTTAAAACTCTGAACAGTGATAACTCCTAAGGCTTTATCATTTAATATCAATGGTAAATAAATAATTGATTCTAATTGCTCTCCCTTAAGAGGCGGTACCCAATTGGAAATATAATGCTTGATCTCTTTGAGGTAATTATTGATCATGATCTCGCTCCGATTTCGAAAACAAACATTTGTAAGTCGGTTCATATCCTTTGTATCATAAGCGATCGCTTCAAACTTCTCTCCTCCTTCAATGTATGTAGGAAAAACAATTTCTTCTGTTTCCTTATTATAAACGCCAATACCAAAACCGGTAGCGTCCATAAGTTTATTCACATTACTGTAAACTTTTTCAATGATATCAGAGATAGAAAGCGTGGAGGTGATATCTTTTCCGATCTGGCTTAACAAACGGGTGTTCTCATTTGATTTTTCGATCTCCTCCTTTTGTTTTACAACTTCTTTGGTGCGCTCATTTACTTTTTCTTCAAGGTTTTGATACAGGTTTGCATTATCTAATGCTCCACCTACTGAAACCGCAATACCTTTTAAAATATTGTAGTGATATTCGGTATACACGTTCTTATCAAAACTTTGAACAGTGATAACTCCTACCGCTTTTTCTTTTGAATACAATGGTAAATAAATGATAGAACTTGAATCTTTTCCGGAAACAGGTGCTTGCATTCCTTCAAAATAATTTGAGTACTCAACCGTATAATCATTTATCAATAGATCTTTTTGATCGCTAAAACATAAGGCGGCCAATCGGTTCCGATCATCAGCAGCATAAGAAAAATCATCCATTAGTTGATCATTCTCCACAAATCCTCTAAACTCTAATTTATTATTTGTGCTATTATAAATTCCAATTCCAAAGCAATCGGCCTTCATGATCTTGTTCGCATTTTGGTAAACTTTAGAGATAATAGTTTCCACTGATAATGATGAGCTGATATCTTCTGCTATTTCTCCCAACAAACGGGTGTTTTCATAAGCAATTCGTATCTCTTCTGTACGTTTCTCAACGCGGTCTTCCATGCTTCTATAAAGATTGGCTGTTCCGATCGCACTAGCAATATAAATTGCCAAATTGCGTAATATATCCAGATGATATTCTTTGTAGGAATTAGTTTCAAAACTTTGTACCGATAGCACACCAATGACCTTATCCTTTGATGTAAGAGGTATATAGATCACCGATTGAGGATTTCCGCCTGTAACCGGTGGATATGATGTAGTAATATATTTTTTATGTTCAGCGATCCAATCATTAATAATAAATTCTTTTCCTTCGTTAAAACACTTTACAGCGATTCGTTCCATATCCAATGTATAGGAGAATGGTGGCAATTTTTTTCCCTTTTCAATAATGCATGGATGATACAGATCATTTTCTGCTTCGCGGTAAATAGCAACGCCAAAGGCCGGCGCATCCATCAATTTGTTCACGTGATCATATACTTTTGTGATGATACCTTCAATAGAAAGCGTACTTGAGATCTCTTTACCGATCTCGCTTAATAAACGTGTGTTCTTATACGTGCGTTCAACTTCTTCTTTTTGTTTTGTTACTTCAAGCGTTCGTTCTTTTACTTTTTCTTCAAGGGTCCCGTACAATGCCGCATTATCTAAAGCAATTCCAATGGATACGGCCAAGTTCTGCAAAATATTCACTTGATAATCTGAATAAGCATCCTTGTCCAAACTTTGAACTGTGATCACACCAATAGCATCTCCTTTAGAAATAAGTGGTAAATAGATCACCGACATATTATCATTACCGCGAATAGGTTTACGTTCCAACTTGATGTATTTATCAAACTCAGCAACAAAATCGTTGATGATGATCTCTTTCTTTTGCTTAAAGCTAATAGCGCCTAAGCGATTTTGATCGTTCACATCAATACTAATAGGATCAAGTACGTTTTGATTCTCGCGAAACCCATTAAAATCGATGGTTTGTTTTTTGCTATTGAAAATTCCAATACCAAACGAATCGGCTTTCATTAATTGATGAATATTTTTATAAACCGATGCGATGATGGTCTCAATAGAAAGTGATGAACTTAATTCCTTAGATATCTCGCCTAACAAGCGCGTATCATTATAATTCTTCTCTATCTCCTCAGTACGTTCGCGTACACGGTCTTCGAGGTTATTATAAAGTGAAACGTTATCAATGGCAATAGCAACATAAACAGATAAACTCTTTAATATCTGCAAATGATATTCTTTGTAGGCGTGCGATTTAAAACTCTGTACGGTGATCACACCGATCTTTTTATCGCTTTGTGTTATTGGCACATAAATAATGGATTCAGGATTATCGCCTTCCTTAGCCTCATAATCACGAACCTTATTGCTTCTTACAAATTCTTCGCTAAAATGATTGATGATATAATCGTTTTGTGTTGAATAACACCAAACTGCCGGCCTATCTGTATCCTTTAAGCTATATGTGTACGGCATCAATTGTTTTTTGCGCTCGATAGTTGCCGGAAAAACGATCTCATTTGATCTTTCGCGATACACACCAATGCCAAAGCAGGTAGCATCCATCAAGGAATTTAAATTTGCATACACTTTATTTATGATCTCGGCAATAGAGAAGGTGTTAGAAATATCTTTACCAATTTGGCTTAAAATGCGCGTGCTCTCATACGTTTTTTCTACTTCTTCTTTTTGGAGAACAACCTCAGCCGTGCGTTCCTTTACTTTTTCTTCCATAGTTTCGTACAATGCAGCATTGTCGAATGCAATGGCTGTATACGTGGCAAGACTCTTAAGGATATCAATATGATAATCAGTATATGCTCCTTTTCGGAACGATTGAACTGTCATGGCTCCCAACACACGATCACTTAATACAATTGGTACCATTACTGCAGACTGAGGTGTATCGCCACCCACAAGCGTTGCCTCTGTAAGATACTTTTTGTAATCTGCCATAAAATCATGGAGGATCAATTCTTTTTTGTTCTTAATAACCCAGGCCGAGAAATTACGCGTAGGATCGGCCGGTAACATTTTTCCCTGATGATCACGTTTAAGTTTTTCTATTTCGTATTTATACTCTATCTGATCGGTTGCCTCATGGTATACACGAACACCAAAGGATTCTGCATCCATTAATTCATGGATGTATTTATGCAAACGCTCAAACACATCTTCAAAATTCAAACTCGAAACTATCTGTTGTCCGATCTCGCTTAACAAACGATTATTTTCGTAAGCCTTATTGATCTCTTCCGTACGTGTGTTCACCCGCTCTTCCAAGCCTTCATATAAATTGGCATTGTCGATAGCAATGGCCACATATACGGCCAAGTTCCTTAAGATCTCTACATGATAACTTGTGTAAGAATTCTTCACGTAACTCTGTGCTGTTATCACACCAAGCGCTTTATCCTTTAATATTAGTGGTAAAAAAATGATCGACTCTGCTTGCTTTCCTTCTGATACCGGTGGTAAATGTCCAATATAATGTACAATGTCAGTGTTGAAGTCATTGATAAGAATATCCTTTCGTTGATCAAAACAAATACAAGAAAGTCTGTCCTTTTGATTTAAATTGTATGTTACCTCATCGAAACGCTCATTATTATCAATATATAATGGGAAATGTAATTGATCGGATTCAGGCTTATAAACCCCAATACCAAAACCGGTCGCATCCATCAATGTATTTAAGTTGGCATACACTTTATCAATGATCTCATTCACCGAACGCGTAGAAGTAATGTCATTTCCAATGGTACCAAGTAATTTTGTACTGGTGAAGGTACGTTCGATCTCTTCTTTTTGTTTGGTAACTTCCAATGTTCGTTCGCGAACCTTTTCTTCCATCACTTCAAATGAATGTGCATTTTGAAGCGCAATGGCAGTGTAGGTTGCTATGGATTTTATGATGTCTAAATGATAATCTGTATAAGCGTTGCGCGCGAAACTCTGAACGGAAATGCAGCCTAACACATGCTCTCCAACTGCCACGGGAACAAAAATGAGTGAATGTGGCATTTCGCCAACCACCACACGAATTTGTTTTACATATTTAATGTATTCCTTCTCATTATCATTAATAAATATCTCTTTTCGGTTACTTACACACCATACAGAATAATTGTCAACATCATTCATGGACACTTCGAAACCTTCGAGGCGCTTACCTTTTTCGAGGGCATACTTGTATTCGATCACATTTCGAGTAGAGTTAAACAAACGCACTGCAAAAATATCGGCGTTCATCTGTCCCGTGATATACGAATTGAGTTTATCAAAGATCTCTTCCAAATTAAGTGTAGATGTGATCTGTTGTCCAAGATCGCTCAGCAATTTATTATTCTGATAAGCAGATTTGATCTCTTCGGTGCGCTCAATAACGCGTTCTTCAAGATTGGTATAAAGATTGGCGTTCTCAAGGGCAATGGCTACATATATGGCCATGTTCTTCACCAACTGCAAATGATAATCATTGTAAGCATTTGCCTTAAAACTTTGAACAGTGATAACGCCCAAACGTTTATTGTTATGTGTTACAGGAACGTAAATAATAGCTTCCGGCATTTCACCAACGAGTGGTTTGTGAGTGAGTTTACCTGATCTTACAAGAAGATCACTGTAATCGTTCACCATATAGTCTTCCTGGGAAAGATAGGTTTTAATGGCGGGACGATCCGCATTCTCTATAGAGTATGAGTGCGCAGGAAGTTTCTTTCCTTTTTCAATTGATCCGGGAAAAAACATCCCTCTTTCCGTCTCGTTATAAATACCAATTCCTAAAACCGAAGCATCCATTAAGGTGTTAAGGTTTGCGTATACTTTATCAATGATATCGTTTATAGATAATGTGGAAGTGATGTCATTTCCAATGGTTGATAATAACTTAGTGCTTTTATAGGTATTCTCTATTTCTTCTTTTTGTTTAACCACTTCAAGCGTACGCTCGGCCACTTTCTCTTCCATCACCTCAAACAAGTTGGCATTCTCCATAGCAATACCGGCATAAGTTGCCAATGTTTTTAAAATATCCAAATGATAATCTGTATAAGCATTCTTCTCAAAACTTTGCACGCTTATACATCCCAAAACTTTTTCGCCAATAAGAATAGGATAAAAGATCATTGAATACGGCATTTTGCCTGCAACAACCTTTATTTGCTTAGTGTATCTTTTATATTCAATAGAAAGATCGTTAATAAAGATCTCTTTTTTACTTGCTATACAGATCACGGAATAATTTTCAACGTCGGTCATCGGAAATTCATGGATCTCCTTGTGCCTTATGCCATGCTCAATACCATATTTATATTCTACTGTATTCTTTTGAGGATTGAACAAGCGAACACCAAAAAATCCGGCATCCATAAGATTTGAAACGCACTTGTAAAGTTTATTGAAGATCTCTTCAAAGTTTAGTGTAGAAGTTATCTCTTGACCTAGCTCACTTAATAATTTATTATTTTGGTAAGCTCGTTCAACTTCTTCTTTCTTTAAAATTGCTTCGGCTGTACGTTCCGCGATCTTTTTTTCCTGCTCTTCGTATAAGCTGGCATTTTCTAATGCAATGGCCGAATAAGATGCAAGGTTGCGAAGCGCATTCAAGTGATACGAACTATAAGCATTAGTGCGAAAACTTTGAACTGTGATCACACCAACGGGTTTACCTTTTAGAATTAATGGCAAATAAATAATGGAGGATGGATTCTTTCCAAAGGTTGGCGCCATCGTACTCTTAAAATAATTATCCTTCTCCACTTCAAAATCATTGATGATGATCTCGCGGCTATTCTCATAACACACAACCGACAATCTTTCTTTATCGGCCATATCATATTTAATATCGCTGAATTTCTCTCCGCCTTCAATAAATAATGGGAAGATGATCTGTTGTTTATCTTCTTTGAATAAGCCAATACCAAAACCAACTGCATCCATAAGACGATTTACTTGTCCATAAACAGTATCCACAATATCCGCTACATTTAATTGCGAGATTATCTTCTGGCCGATCTCGCCCATTAACACTAAGTTATTGGAATAATTCTCCAATTCTTTCGCGCGCTCTTCCAAAATAGCTCTTTCGGTTTGCGATTGCAATACTTTATTTTGCAGCTCGAAACTTTTTGAGAGCTGTGCGCTTTTGTGATTCCGCACATCCTCTTTGGCTTGATGATATATCTTATAATACTTAAGGGATTCTGTGATCTCGCCCTCATTTTCGTAAAGTTCGGCAAGCTTTTCGCTGGATTGATAGATCCCTTCTTTTGAACCAACTTGCGTTGACATGTCAAATGCCTGCTTGAAATAATTCAGCGCTCTATTTACATCGTTCTTCTTTAAATAGAGATTTCCAAGGTCATTATAGGTAGTAGCCTCTCCGAATTTGAATCCTGTTTCTTTTCTAATGAATAAACATTTTTCAAAATATTGTTCGGCCTTTTCATGATCTTTAAGTGCCAGGTGTGTTTTACCTAAACCGTTTAACGCATAAGCTTCGCTTTGTTTATTTTGAAGTTCGGTTGATAACACAAAACATTTTGTATAATATTCCAACGCTTTAGAATAATCTTTTAAGTTCAAATAGGTTTCGGCAATACTATCTCGAACTGAGATCAAACGTTCGCGCGCTACTGTTTCAATACTTATTTTTTCACTCTTGAGAAGCGGGTCAAGTGCTTTATCATATTGCTCAATGGCACAATACACGGCACCAATTCCATTAAGGGCACTAGCAATGCCAAGATCATTCTTTATTTCCGTAGTAAGATCTAAACTGGTCTTGTAATATTTCATTGCCGTATCGTAATCCGACAAGAAATAAAAATTGGTTCCGAGATTTACATAAACCGTTGCTTCATTTTCTTTATCATTTAATGCTCTGAATAATGCAATAGCTTCGAAACAATACTGAGCGCCTTTTTCATTTTCGGCCATCCAGATGTATAGCGTGCCTAAAGTTTTTTTTGCTTGAGCAATTCCAACCGAATAATTTATCTCTGTTGCTTTTTGTAAGGCAAGCGTTGCAAGTTCCATTGCTTTGTCATCATTCTTGCCTTTGATGTTCCATGCTTCTTTATTAAGGGCATCGATCTCGTGAAGCGTATTATTACCTACGGTTGTTTGCATTGGAAATTACAAGATAGTAAAATTTTCGTCCTTTTACAAGACCATAAATAATTGATTTTCAATAAATTGCAATCCGTTTTAGATGGAATTTAGATTTTTATTCCTATGATGAGTATATCATCTACTTGTTCTAAAGAGCCTCTCCATGATTCGATGGTTTGTTCAAGGACCTTGTTTTGCTGACTCATTGGTAAATGATGGTTTGCAAGTAATAATTCTTCGAGTGCTTTGTACTTGAATTTTTTTCCTTTTGGTCCGCCAAACTGATCGGCATATCCATCGGTGAATGTATATATCAGATCGCCGCTTTTCAGATCAACACTTTGTTTAGTGAATGGTGTGTTATCGTTCGGTGATTTTCCAACGGGCATTTTATCGGCGGTATTGATCATTAGTTTTCCATCTCTAATAATATAAAATGAATTATTGGCCGCGGCGTACTCCAGTTTTTTATTTTTAAGATCAAAGCAACACAAGGTGCAATCCATTCCGTCTTGTGACTCTTCATTCCCTTCGGAATTCAAGGTTAAAATAATAGATTCACGAACATAGTTTAATATCTTATCGGGATGAATTATTTTTTTCTCAGTAGTTACTTCATTTAAAAAAGAGATATTAAGTAAACTCATAAATGCTCCGGGAACACCGTGTCCTGTGCAATCGGCGGTACATACTAGAAATTTATTTTCAATTTTATGTGCCCAATAAAAATCGCCGCTTACAATATCCTTAGGTTTATAAAGAACAAAATGTTCGTTAAGATTATTCTTTAGTAATTGATCTCCGGCCAAAAGTGCTTTTTGTATACGTTTAGCGTAATGAATGGAGTCAACGATCTCTTTATTCTTTAGTTCAATGATGTTCTTTTGTTCGGATATCGCAATATTAGTTCGTTGCTTTTCGCGATAGCCTTTAAGGATGAAAAGTGCCAAGAAGAGAACAAAAACAAATCCTGCTATAGAGGAAATGATATAAATGGTTTGTTGTTTAGCTTCATAATTTTGTGTTACTATTTCAGCATCCTTCTTTAAAAGTTCTTTATCTTTTTTCTCGCTTTCATATTTGGTATTCATCTCCACGATCAATTTATTGCTCTCTTCATTGAACAATGTGTCTGTGATCTCAGAAAATAACAGATGATATTGGTACGCTTTTTTGTATTCGCCTTTTTCACGATAAATAGCGTACAAGCCTTCATACGCTATCCGAAGTCCCTCCTTATCTCCTGTTTCATTTGATAATTGTAAACTTTTCTCCATGTACTCAATTGCTTTTTCCAGCTCCCCTAATTTGGTATATGTTTCTCCAATATTACCGTATGAGATATTCATTCTTCGCTTATCTTTATACCGAACAAATACCTCAAGCGCCTTAAGGTGTAGGGCTAATGCATTCTTAAAGTCTCTCATGTCGTAATATACCAAACCCATATTGGTATGAATATCTGCTACGCCAACTTGATCGCCATGTTCTTCATTGATCTTTAAAGCCATGGCATAATATTTCACTGCCTTTTTGTAGTCACCTGTAAATGTGTAAAGAAGTGCGAGATTTCCCAATGTGGATTCAGATGGCTTTTTCTCTTTCAGAGATAATGCCTTAAGCCAATATTCTTCAGCTTTGACATAATTTTTTTGATGGAAGTACACATTACCAATATTATTGGTCATGGATGCCATGTGCTCTACATTATTTATTTCTTCATCAATCTTAAGTCCTTTTAGATCATAACCGATCGCTTCCTCATAATCTCCTTTGTATTCGTATGCTAATCCAAGGTATTGATAAGCCATGGCTAAACCCCGTTTGTATTTTAATTTTTCGGCCAATTTTAAACATCCGTTGGAGTATTCTATACTTTTAGAAAAATCGTTCTTACCAAGATAGAGGTAGGATATCTTTCCATATGTTCTCACTTTAATGGTATCATCGTTGCTCGTATTCAAAACATTCAGCGCAGAATCTAATCCTGTAGTCTGAGATGATCCCAAAAAGGTCATTAAAAATAAACTAATTACTATATGCTTAATTCGCTTCAATTAAGATGTTTTAAATTTTATTCCGATCAATAATATATCGTCAACCTGTTCCAGATCGCCTTTCCATTGGTTAAGGATCCCGTTCACCAACTCCGATTGTTCCAACATGGATCTGTTATGATATTTAAGAAGCACTTCCTCCATTTGTTTTGTTCTGAACTTTTTTCCTTTTGGTCCGCCAAACTGATCCGTAAAACCATCCGTTAGAACGTAGAACATATCACCATCCTGCAGTTCGAAGGTATTTAGTGTGAATATTTTCTCTTGCAAAAGTGATCTTCCAACAGGCATCTTATCTGTTTCGGACGTCATTAACTTATTATCTCTTACAAAATAGATCTTATTATTTGCCGCCGAGTACTTCATTTTATTACTCTTCTTATCAAAAACACACAGTACACAATCCATTCCATCCTTTGATCCTTCGTTACCATCCGAACTTAATTTAGTTATCAAAGATTGCCGCACACTATTGAGAATGACGTCAGGATCGGTTAACTTTTTTTCGATCACCGCTTCATTTAAAAACGAGATATTTAAAAGAGACATAAATGCACCCGGCACCCCATGACCGGTTGAATCGGCAATGCACAAAAAGAATTTCTGGGGAGTTTCATAAGCCCAATAAAAATCGCCGCTTACAATATCTTTAGGTTTATAAATAACAAAATGATCGTGGAGATTACGCGATAAAATGGCATTGCCGGCTAACAAAGCACGTTGTATCCTTTTTGCGTAATGGATGCTATCAGTTGTTTCTTTGGTCTTGTGCTCAATGATCACTTTTTGGGTTGAGATCAATTCGTTCGCTTTTTTCTTCCGTGTTGATTCTCTTAAAATAAAAAGGGATAAGAATGTAAGGAGGATAAATCCAGCGATGAACACATTTCTCAATATCCTTTTTTGTTTTGCTTCGGATAGTTGCGCCGAGATCTCAAGATCCTTTTGTATCAGTTCTTTGTCTTTTTTCTCGCTTTCGTACTTGGTGTTCATCTCTGTCATTTGTTTTGAGCTCCTTTCATTAAGTAGTTCATTCTTCACCATGGTATAATTCTCGTGATTGAATGCTGCTTTCTCATAGTCACCTTTAGCAGCGAACATTTGGGATAAACCCAAGAACGCTAATTTTTTATCTTCTTTATGATCGATCTCTTGTGCGATCTCTAACCCTTTTTCGAGAGAAGCCCGAGCCTTTCCATATTCGCCAATGGCAGTGCATAAATTTCCATTAGTGATATAGAAAAATGAAAGGTCATATTTATTTATGGAGACCTTTGAAGCAGCTTCCAAACATTTTAATGAATACTTAAGGGCCGTTCTGTTATCGCCGGACGAGCTGTAAAGATTTGCAATATTATTATAAGTTAAGGCAATGTATTGTTGCATATGATTACTTGTGGGATCCTTCTTTCGTTTTCGGTCGTTGATGGTCTCGTAAAGCTTTAAGGCCTTGAATAACTTTTCGAGCGCCGCAACGTAATCCTTCTCTTTTTCATGGATCTCGGCCATATTATTATAAGCATTTGCCTGCATACCTTCATCTCCAACTTTTTCGGCCAATTCAACGTACTTCACTAAATATATTTTTGCTTTAGAATAATTATTTTGATTGCTATATAAAAAACCAATGTTATTATATTGTGAAGCCATCATTTTTACCTTGTTGGTCTTTTCGGCCATGGCTAATTGTTTTATACTGATCTCTAACGCTTTTGGATAATCACCCAAGTAGATACACGCATTGAAGATCTGTCCGCAAACTGTATAAATGATAGAATCATTCCCAGTTCTTTCGGCAATGGGTAAAGCCCGTAAGTAATATTCTCTTGATCTGGAATAATCGGGCTTTGCTTCCGACTCAACCGCACTTCCAAAATTTGAAAGGGCTTCTACCTGCGCACCTAAGTAATTAATATTCTCCGCAATAGCTAAGGCTTCATTCAAATGTTCCGTTCTATTGTCGGCATAATATTTTCCCAAATAAATGAGCGCATCCACGCGAGCAGGATCCCTACGCGATAATGTCTTCAATAATTTCTTTACGGAATCTTGTTGCTTAGGTCCTTGACCAAAACCAATTGAGATCGTAGCTATGAAGAAAAAAATTGAAATTATGAATGCTGATCTTTGCAAAGTTTTATTTCTTCTAAATTTAGTAAAATTATTGAACTCGAAAAAAGATCTTGGTCTTCTCAAAATTTAGGTTCATACTTTGATACCAATGATCAAAATATCATCCACCTGCTCAAGCGAACCCTGCCATGTTTCCATTGTTTGAGAAAGTAATTTCCTTTGTTCGAACATGGGTAAGTGATGATTCGCTAATAATAACTCTTCAAGCGCTTTGTATTTGAATTTTTTTCCTTTCGGTCCGCCAAACTGATCGGCGTATCCATCGGTGAATGTATATATTAGGTCGCCGATTTGCAGATCTACACGTTGTTTTGTGAACGGTGTAGAATCGTTCGGCGATTTTCCAACAGGCATTTTATCGGCGGTATTGATCATTAGTTTTCCATCTCTTATAATATAGAATGAATTATTTGCAGCGGCATATTCCAATTTTTTATTTTTTAGATCAAAACAACATAAGGTGCAATCCATTCCGTCTTGCGACTCTTCGTTACCTTCTGAATTCAAGGTTAAAATAATGGACTGCCGAACAGAATTCAATATTTCATCAGGATGCACAATTTTCTTTTCCGTTGTGATCTCATTTAAAAACGAAATGTTGAGTAAACTCATGAACGCACCGGGAACTCCGTGTCCTGTACAGTCGGCTGTACATAACAAGAATTTATCTTCGATCTTATGCGCCCAATAAAAATCGCCACTCACAATGTCCTTTGGTTTATACAATACAAAATGTTCCTTTAGATTATTCGTTAGTAATTGATCGCCGGCTAAAAGTGCGCCTTGAATTCTTTTGGCATAACGGATAGAGTCAATGATCTCTTTTTCTCTTTCTTCGACCAGTTTCTTTTGTTCCGAAATTACTTTGTTACTTTTTTTCTTTTGATCATAGGCCCGAAACGAAATAATAAATAAAACCAATACGCCTGCAATAATAGCTAACAAATAGTTTCTCTGTTTACTTTTTGCGCTCAATTCAAGATCCTTAGCTTTTAGTTCATTTTCTTTATTCGATATATCATACTTAACTTCCATTTCCATCATTTTCCCTTCTACATTACGTTGAACAATGGAATCATTGAGGATAGTATATGATCTTTGATCCTGATATGCTTCTTTATAGCGCCCCAATTCATTATTTATTTTCGCCATGTTAAAATAACAATCACGCTCGATCACCAATATGAGTTGCTGTTGCGCCAATTTCAACGAACCTTTTGTTGCTTCCATGGCTTTGTCGTACGCTTTTGTTTCAATATATATTTCTCCTAATACAAATAAACAATTACACATGCCATGGTACTCGTTTATACCATTATATATATCAAACGATTCTTTTGCTCTTTTTTCGGATCCCTCATAATCCTTTTGTTTTAGTAATATCTCCGCAATTCCTAAATTCGCATTCGCCATGGCAGAAACACCGTTGGTTCTTTTATACATTTCAAGTGCTACATTAGCATACACCAAAGCGCTGTCATAATTTCCACTTTCTAAATGTGAAATGGAAATATTGTTGATCACGTTGGCTAATTCTTTGAAGTTACTGTTTGCAACATGATAGGCTCTAGTTAAATGATAATACCGTTGAGCCTCTTTGAATTTTTTTTGTTTACTCAATAAATTACCATACATATTATACGACCTTAAAAGATCTTCTTTCAATCCATGCTCGCTCAAATACTTTTCATAATCATGGTAATAAGCAATAGCAGGGTCATAAGCTCCGCGGTAAAACAATAACGTAACGATCTGTAAATACAATTTTTTAACTCCATTTACATAGTTGATCTTTTTGGCAAGATCAAGTGCTGTTAAATTATGATCAAAATTCTCTTTTTCTCTTTTATAATCATAACATCTGGCCAACTCAAAATACAAATTCACCTTGTTGCTATCATCCGCTGCTAAATTTATAAGACGAGTTAGAGAGTCGATCTTTGAAAGATCTTTTTGAGCATGGATCTTATTGCTCCAACTAAAAAAAAATAAACTAAAAAAAACTATATGAAATAAAATGCGATTCACTTATGGTCTAAATACCATATAAATATACCAAATATTAGGTAATGATACCAAAACAAAAAAGCCATCCTTTCGAATGGCTTTTTAATGATCTTTAAATAAATTAAGCTTCTACAGCTTCATTCATATACGCTTCAATTGGCGCGCATGAACACACCAAGTTCCTGTCACCAAAAGCATTATCTACCCTACCAACACTTGGCCAAAATTTATTTGCTCTGACCCAATGTAAAGGATAAGCTGCTTTTTCGCGACCATACGGTTTATCATATTTATCCGATATGATCAATTTTGCGGTATGCGGTGCATTTTTAATAACGTTATTTGTTTTATCGGCTTTACCATCTATCACCTCTTGAATTTCTTTTCTTATGGAGATCATGGCTTCACAAAAACGATCCAACTCTTCTTTACTTTCACTTTCGGTTGGTTCTATCATTAATGTATCGTGAACTGGGAAAGAAACTGTTGGCGCATGAAAACCATAATCCATTAAACGTTTTGCAATATCGCCTACCTCAACCCCACTCGCCATTTTAAAATCGCTGCAATCCAATATCATTTCGTGTGCGCAACGGTCTTTTGATCCTGTGTAAAGAATTTTATAATGCTGCTTCAAAATATCTTTCATGTAGTTGGCATTCAAGATCGCCATTTCGGTTGCTGCTTTTACACCTTCGCTTCCTAACATTTTTACATAACCGTAACTGATCAATAAAATTAATGCGCTGCCATATGGTGCCGAACTAACCGCGTGAATTCCTTTTTCAGTTCCTGTATTTACAACAGTATGCGTTGGTAAATACGGAACTAATTTTTCTACCATGCCAATTGGGCCCATGCCGGGACCGCCACCACCATGTGGAATTGCAAATGTTTTGTGTAAGTTCAAGTGACAAACATCGGCGCCAATATTTCCGGGCGATGTTAAACCAACTTGCGCATTCATGTTAGCACCATCCATATAAACTAAACCACCATTATCGTGAATGATCTTTGTGATCTCGGTAATTCCTTCTTCGTATACACCGTGTGTACTTGGATACGTGATCATGATGCAACTTAATTTTTCTTTATGTTGTTCTGCTTTTGCTTTTAGATCGGCCACATCCACATTTCCTTTACTATCACATTTTACAATGATGATATCCATTCCTGCCATGGCAGCACTGGCAGGATTTGTTCCGTGAGCAGATTGCGGAATTAAAGCCACATTACGATGCGCGCCATTATTGGCAATATGATATTGACGGATCACCATCAAACCTGCATACTCACCTTGCGCACCCGAGTTTGGTTGGAAACTCATTTTTGCAAAGCCCGTGATATTACTTAGGTCTTTATCCAATGTATTGATCAATTCTAAATATCCAGCCGCTTGATCAAGAGGTACAAATGGATGAATACTGGCGTACTCAGGCCATGTTAATGGTAATAACTCGGAAGCTGCATTTAATTTCATTGTACAAGATCCTAAAGAGATCATAGAATGTACTAACGAAAGATCCTTATTTTCCAAACGTTTGATATAACGCATCATATCGCTTTCGCTGTGGAATGAATTAAAGGTTGGATGAGTTAAGTATTTCGATGTACGATTTACGACCGACGATTGAATGAGTTTTGAATTATTAATTGTGGTAACCGCTTTTGCTCCAAATACGGAAAGAACATCATTGATGTCTTCGATCTCTACCGTTTGATCTAAAGAGATCCCAACATGTTTATCGTTGATCTTTCTGAAATTAATTCCTTTTGCTTCTGCCGCAGAAATAATTTTTTTTGCATCACACGCAACAACAATGGTATCAAAATAAACTTTGGTATTTATTGTTAAGCCTGCTTTTTTTAATTCCTCGGCAACGGTGTTTGTTGCATTATGAACGCTTTGTGCAATAGCTTTTATTCCGTCTTGCCCATGATACACTGCATACATACTTGCCATAATGGCCAATAATGCTTGCGCTGTACAAATATTGGATGTTGCTTTATCGCGTTTGATATGTTGCTCGCGAGTTTGCAATGCCATACGCAATGCTTGATTACCTTCGCTATCGACACTCACACCAATGATACGACCGGGAATTAAACGTTTGTAATCTTCCTTGCAGGTAAAAAATGCAGCGTGCGGTCCGCCATATCCTAACGGCACACCAAAGCGTTGTGAATTTCCATAAACAACATCAGCACCCCATTCTCCCGGAGGCGTTAGTAATGCAAGCGCTAAAAGATCAGAACCAACTGCGACCTGAATTTCTAAGGCTTTACATTTTTGTATGTATTTGCTATAGTTAACTGCTTCACCATTGATATCAGGATATTGAATTACCGAACCAAAATACGATGCATCTAAATTTGTTGAATTGATATCACCAACAACCACTTCAATTCCTACAGGCGCTGAGCGTGTAATAATTACATCGATCACTTGAGGGAATAATGTATTGCTTACAAATAATTTATTGGCATTTGTTTTTTGTTTTTCTTTACTACGATTGGAATGGAACATGAACACTGCTTCTGCAGCAGCTGTTGCTTCATCTAATAAACTTGCGTTTGCAATTGGCATGGAAGTTAAGTCCATCACCATAGTTTGAAAATTCAAAATGGCTTCTAAACGTCCTTGCGCTATTTCCGCTTGATAAGGTGTGTATGCTGTATACCAACCCGGATTTTCTAATACGTTACGTTGAATAACAGCGGGTAATATATTATTATAATAGCCTAAGCCAATATAACTGCGAAATACTTTATTCTTTTTTCCTAATGCGCGCAAATGTTTGTTGTACTGAAACTCACTCATAGCGGCTCCAATTTTAAGCGGCTCCTTTAAACGAATGTTTGGTGGAACAGTTTGATTTATTAATTCATCTACGCTTGAAACGCCGATCTTTTTCAGCATTTGTTTCACTTCATGTTCGCGCGGACCATTGTGGCGCGAAGCAAATTTGTCTGTGCTCATACTCAAGGAATTTAAAAGTTGAACCTCAAATATAATAATTCCTAAGGGCTTTTGAAAGCCAAAAATGGTTGAAAACAGGTTGAAAAGTGAGGATTTTAGGGGGTTTTAGAGGCAGAAACCACAGAGACGCCTTTGGCGCTTCACGGAGGTTACACAGAGGTCACAAAGAGTGGCTAAACTTATTCCTTTATGATCTTTTTCACGCCTAAAAATTGGCCCGAACTATAAAGACGAACAAAATATATGCCTTTAGTTAATTTCTCAAGGTTTACAATATATGACATTTGACTTTTTGTTATGCTAACCAATACTTCTCTTCCGGCTAGGTCAAATATCCTTACTTCTATTTGCTCTCCTTTTTTAGAAGCGACATTTAAAATAGCGCCAACCGGATCGGGATAAAATTTATATTCGGGAATTTCGTGTTCCTCGATATTTGTAGGGTCGTAATTACATGTATTATATTGAGGTTTTTTGAAGAGCGGGAAATTATTATCCTGATAACACATTAACGTTCCATAAGGAGGGACATCCGTTATGCAATTATAATACGTAAGTAAGAATTGATTGAATCCACCAATTTTTTCAATGATAGTATCTTTCTGGAAAGAGATATTGTCTTGTACAACAATTCTCTTAAGATAGTTACTATTGATAGTTACGTGACCGGTATCAATTACGGTTACATATGGCCTTGGAAAACCGCAGTTTGTACTCGTACTTTGTGGAAGCATCGTAGGTCGCCATTTATTTCCAACAGATGCGTTAAAATTACAGATGGTATCGAAAGCATTTGTGCTGGGATCATACAAATAATATACATTATTGTTTTCATACGTTCTAAAATCTAGTATGGTATATGTTCCAACTGGTGAAAACGGAAAAGGCGATACTCCCGTGAAAGTTCCAATAATTTGTTTACACACAATACTGTTTACAGTTACAGTTCCTGTATATTGCAATTCAGTTACTCCACTTTTATATGAATTTATTTGTAGATAATTATTAAAATAATGCCATGTCGCACCGGGAGGGCACCACATTTGTGCTTTGCTTTGCGAACACAACACTATTAAAAATATCCACAGCGTTCTTTTCACTAATTAAATTTACAAAAAAATAGTGGGTATCACAAATTGTGACCTCTAACGGTATTCCAAAATAATAATTGAGTGCTGTTGATCATTTAACGCAAACCAGCATTAATTTCTTTTAATGCTTCGGAGCCGGGACAAAGATCTGCTTTGCCAAGTGAATTTAATGGTTTGTCGTTTGTTTGAAGCAAATGATGCAGATCATGACTATCCGGATCTACGTATAACAAACCTGTAAGGATCTCATTTTTTGCTTTTGCATTTAATACAGCGTTCATAGCTGATTGTCTATCTAACGGATCCCAATCTTCAGATAATTTATGTAATTCAATAATGGAACCATCATGCATTTTTACATGTTTGTGACTTCCTTTTCCATAATCTACACTAATTTCTTGCATTTGTGGAACAAAATCCATTGTGGCTGTTGCTTCAATATGTTCGCGAACGTAATCGTAAGATTTTGTTGAGCCCACATTATTATTGAATGTTACACAAGGAGAAATAACATTTATAAATGCAAACCCCGGATGTTTCATGGCAGCTTTTACAAGAGGAACTAATTGAGCTTTATCGCCCGAAAAACTTTGCGCCACAAATGTTGCACCTAATTCAATAGCTAAACTTGCAAGATCGATGGACTCAAATAAATTTACATGACCTGTTTTATTTTTTGAACCTTCATCTGCAGTTGCCGAATCTTGTCCTTTAGTTAAACCATAACAACCATTATTCATCACCACATAAACCATGTTCAAATTACGACGGATCACATGAACAAATTGTCCCATTCCAATAGAAGCTGTATCGCCATCACCTGAAACTCCAAAATAAATTAGATCTCTGTTCGCCATGTTTGCACCAGTAGCCACCGATGGCATACGACCATGAACTGAATTAAATCCGTGTGAATTACTTAAAAAATACGCCGGCGTTTTTGATGAGCAACCAATACCCGAAAGTTTTGCCAAGCGGTGTGGTTCAATATTCATCTCATAACAACCTTGAATAATTGCTGCGCTAATAGAATCGTGTCCGCACCCTGCACATAATGTTGAAAGTGATCCTTCGTAATAATCAATGGTATATCCTAATTTGTTCTTAGGTAATTCGGGATGTCGGAATGTGGGGCGAACGTAACTCATATTATGCCTTTTTTAATTTTTTAGAACTTGATAAACTCTTTTCGATCTGCATTAGGATATTATCGGCCGTGATCGGTAATCCGTTATAATTTAAAACAGAAATCAATTTAGCAGGATTCACTTGTAATTCTATCATTAATAAACTCTTCATTTGTGCATCGCGATTTTGTTCGATCACAAAAATACGTTTGTGTGAATTAATAAAATCCTCAACTGTTTTATTGAACGGGAAAGCCTTTAAACGAATGGCGTCCACCGGTTTTCCTTGCTCTTTTAAAATATCCATTGCTTCTTCGGCTGCATATTGTGATGTTCCGAAAAATAAGATCCCATTTTCCGATACATTTTTTTTGTGATACACTTGTGGTGCAGGCACCATTTTTTTTGCGGTGTCCCACTTTCTGATCAATCGATCCATATTGCGCTGATACGAACCGCTGTCTTCTGTGTAAACTGCATATTCATCTCTGGATGTTCCGCGCGTAAAGAATGAGCCTTTAGATGCATGAGTTCCCGGGATCGTACGATACGTAATGCCATCTTTATCCACATCCAAGTAACGACCAAATTTTTCAATTTTCTCAAGTGCTGCTGCATCTAGAACTTTTCCGCGTTTGTATTCGCGTTTATCATCCCACACAAGCGGAGGTGTCATGTGATCATTCATTCCAAGATCAAGATCTGTCATGATAATAACCGGCGTTTGCAATCCTTCAGCCAGATCGAATGAATCGGCCGTTAGATCAAAACACTCTTTTGGTGTTGAAGGAAAAAGCAACACGTGCTTTGTATCACCATGCGAAGCATACGCTCCTTCCAAAATATCTGATTGTTGTGTTCGTGTTGGCATTCCTGTAGATGGGCCAGTACGTTGCACATCCACTAACACAGTTGGTATCTCGGCAAAATATGCTAAACCTAAAAATTCATTCATCAACGATAAACCCGGTCCGCTTGTTGCCGTAAAAGAGCGCGCTCCATTCCAGTTGGCACCTATCACCATTCCAATTGCAGCCAATTCATCTTCTGCTTGCACAATGGCCACATTTTTTTTGCCGGTAACTTTATCCGTCCGGAATTCTTCGGCGAATTCGCTAAATCCTTCAACAACCGACGTAGATGGAGTAATTGGATACCATGCAGCAAATGTTGCACCTGCATAAACAGCACCTAATCCACACGCCGCGTTACCTTCCATCATGATCCAATCTTTTACAAGATCACGACGTTCAACACGAATATCTAAAGGGTATTTAAAGTTTGCTTTTACATAATCGATGCCTAATTGCAATGCTTTTATATTTGAGGGGATCAATTTTTCTTTTCCCTTGAACTGATCGGCCAATAAACCTTCCACTTCTTTAAATTCAATATCTAATAAAGCAATTAATGCTCCAACGTAAACAATGTTCTTGAATAATTGGCGTTGACGCGCATCGGTGTATGCCTCATTACACATGTGCATTAATGGAATACCAATATAATTAATATCAGCACGATGATATTGCGAATGCAAGGGCTTTGAACTGTCGAATAAAAAATATCCGCCTTTTCTAACTGCAGCAACATCATTGAGCATACTTTGCGGATTAACTGCAACCATCAGATCAATTCCTTCGCGGCGACCCAAATATCCTTTTTCGCTAACTCTTACCTCATACCATGTTGGTAATCCTTGAATATTTGACGGGAAAATATTTTTTGGTGTGATAGGCACACCCATTCTAAAAATAGCTTTTGTAAATAAAAAATTGGCGCTGGCAGAACCTGTTCCGTTAACATTAGCAAAGCGGATCACAAAATCATTCACTTTACTTTTGCTGATCACTTTTGAGTTAGCTTTCTTTTCAACCTTCTTCACAAGCTTCTTAGTAACTTTTTTACTCTTACTCGCCGTTTTGTTAGATCTCTTGACAACCTTCTTAACTACTTTCTTTTTTATTTTTTTCTTTAATGCTTTTGACATCCCGTGTGTGTTTTAGTTACATTGTAAAAGAATTTTTGCATATCCCATGCTGCGGTAGGACAACGTTCGGCGCATAAACCGCAATGCAGGCATACGTTCTCGTCTTTTATCATTACGCGTTTTGTAGGAAGTACATCTGACACATAAATATCCTGAGTTTTATTATTAGCAGGCATTTTTAATGAAGCGCGCAGATCAACTTCTTCTTCCTTATTTTCGGCGAAAGTGATACAGGCTGTTGGACAAACATCCATACACGCATCACACTCAATACATTTTGTTTCGGTAAAAACAGTTTGCACGTCGCAATTCAAACAACGTTCTGCTTCTTTAAATCCCTCTAAATGGTTAAATCCTAATTCAACTTCTTTTTTACGATTCGAAAGCGTTAATTTTTTATCAGCTTGTCTAACTTTATATCTCAAGTCAGGCGTAACTTCACTATCGTAACTCCATTCGTGAATTCCCATTTTTTGACTAACAAGATTCACCATTGGATCCAAACGTTTATTAAGATCAATACCTTGACATAAATTATTTATAGAAACAGCTGCTTGATGACCGTGAGCAACCGCGGTAATTACATTTTTTGGTCCCCACGCCGAATCGCCACCAAAAAATACTTTCGGATTTGTTGATACAAAAGTTTTTTCGTTAACGGTTGGCATTTCCCATTTGTCAAATTCAATTCCAAGGTCGCGTTCGATCCAAGGGAAACTATTTTCTTGTCCAACAGCGATCAATACATCATCTGCTTCGAAAAAAACATCAGGACCACCGACAGGAACTAATTTACGTTTTCCGTTCTCGTAAACTGCTGTTACTTTTTCAAAGGTCATTCCGGTTAGTTTTCCATTCTCAACCACAAATGATTTTGGAACGTGATTATCGATGATAGGAATATCTTCATGAGCAGCATCTTCTTTTTCCCAAGGCGAAGCTTTCATTTCGGCAAAAGGAGAACGCACTACAACTTTTACATGCGTACCACCTAAACGGCGTGCGGTGCGACAACAATCCATCGCAGTATTTCCACCACCCAATACAATAACTTTTTTACCAATTTTATGTGTGTGTTCAAAAGCAACACTTCCTAACCAATTAATTCCAAGATGAATATTAGCAGCGCCTTCTTTACGTCCCGGTAGATCGGGAAGATCTCTTCCGCGCGGTGCACCTGTTCCAACAAAAACAGCATCATAATCTTTACTCAACACATCCTTCATACTTTCAACATACTTGTTGAAGTGTGTATGAATTCCAAGATCTAAAATATAATTTACTTCTTCATCTAAAACTGTTTCGGGTAAACGGAAAGAAGGAATTTGACTGCGCATAAAGCCGCCGCCTTTTTTCTGTTCATCAAATAAATGTAATTCGTATCCCAAAGGAGCAAGATCGCGCGCTACAGTTAATGAAGCAGGACCTGCACCGATCAATGCGATTTTTTTACCATTTTGTTTGAATGGACCTTGAGGCATTAAGTGTTTTACATCATTTTTGTTATCGGCAGCTACACGTTTTAATCGGCAAATAGCAACGGGTTCTTCATCAACTCGGCCACGGCGACAAGCAGGTTCGCAAGGACGATCGCAAGTTCTTCCAAGTACTCCCGGGAAAACGTTAGAATCCCAGTTGATCATGTAAGCAGAGGTATAATCTCCGGCTGCAATAAGTCTAATGTATTCAGGAACAGGCGTGTGTGCCGGACAAGCATATTGACAGTCGACCACTTTATGGAAATATTCGGGGTCTTTTATGTTGGTTGGTTTCAAAGCGCTATTTTTTTAATTGAATGGGTTATTCTACAAAATTAGAGTGACAAATATGTAAATATTCGGCTTTACTTCCAAGCAATTCTCAATAATTATTAAAGCCTTAATACCATTGATATTTTATTAGCTAAAACATCTAAAAAGATGCTTCAAAAAGAGAAGCCCGAAAAGTATGGATTCATCACTTAATCAATTAATTAATTGCTTCTTTTGCTTAAATTACCAATCTTTCAATGGGAATTCCCCCTTTTTCCTCAAACAATTTTTTTTCGAGAAAGATAATAAACAGGGATACCCACTAGAGTGATAGCTATACCCAATAATGAGTTTATGATAGGGCTTGCACCCGAATTATAATTTCTAATATCGTTGATCAACGTTGACCCTAAAAAGAAGAACACAAAAGCCACAAATAAAATGGGAACAATGGGGTAAGCCCAAACTTTGTAAGAACGATGTGCGTCTTTCATTTTTATTCGCAAAATAATTACACCCAGAGCACTCATTCCGTAAAAGAACCAACTTACAAAAACCAACATATCGGTAAGCATATCAAATGATCCGCTCAAAATTAAAACAATGGTCCAAATAGCATTCCAAATTAAAGCATTACCGGGTGTTTTGTATTGTGGTTGAATTTTTGCGGCATTACCAAACCATTTATTTTCTTCGCCCATGGCATAAGTTGTGCGTGCGGTTGCTAAAACATTTGCGTTAGCAGCACCTAATGTGGAGAGAATAACTAGTAATGCAATAATGGATCCGCCGATACTTCCCCAAGCAATTCGTGCGGCATCGGAAGCAACAAAAGAGGAAGTTGACATGCTTTCTATTGGTAAAACGTAAGCGTATGCTAAACTGATGAGTGCGTAAACGATCACACAAAATAATAATCCTGTAAATAAACCTTTGGGAATATTTTTTTGCGGTTCGTGAATTTCTCCTGCAACAAATGTGATATTATTCCAGCCATCGTAAGCCCAAAACGCGCCTGATAATGCTGCCATATATGCTCCAACCAAAGCCCAACCCGAAGGCATGTTTGTTGATGCTGAAATAATATTATGCATAGATCCATTTGAAGAAAAGAAAATTCCGCCCACCAAAATGATCATAGCTATCACTTTCATGGCAGTTAAAATGCGTTGTAATGTTCCGCCTTCTTTTACACCTCTATAATTTACACCAGTAAGAATTAAAATTAAAACGATGGTTAGAAGTTTAACACCAAAATTCTTTAGAAAATAAATTGTTCCGATGTATGGAATGCTAAAATGATGGGCCATTTCGGTTGCTTGAGAAAAATGTGGTAATTGAATAAAATAATTTACATACTCTGCGCAAACAAAAGCAATGGATGCATTTCCGGCAGTATTTGAAACAGCAAACGCAGCCCAGCCATACACAAACGAAAAGCCTTTGCCATAAATTTTTTGAAAGAAGATGAACGGTCCGCCGGTTTCGGGGAACATTGTGGCCAATTCGCAATTTGAAAGTGCGCCGCATAAGGAAATTACTCCCGCAACAACCCAAACGCTCAATAATAAAAGTGGAGAACCTAATTGAGAAGCCATTAAGGCAGGCTTCATAAAAATACCCGAACCAATTACACCACCAATAACAATGGCTATGGTTGTGTTTAAATTGAGCGTTCGTTTTAATCCGCTCATTATCCTATAAATTCAGCAATGAGAGAATGAAAATGATGCGTGCCTTGTTCGCGAGTAACGGAATATCGGCCATGTTTATAAAAACGTGAGTGTACACCTTTTTGAACGTTCTCAACAACTTCCTCGTCTTCCATTTCTACGGTATTCAAATTACCGCCGGCGCCTGTATTTAATTTACTTTCATCCGTAACATAAATTAAAAACGAGACTTTTGTTTCGTTCACCGAAATTGGTTTTACGAGATTTACCGAAATTCCCCAAGGGTAAAAGTTGAGCATCACATTTGGAAATGCCCAGAAATAATAACCTGCCACATTTTTTCCATGATCAGGAGAAGTTTTTGGAAGATCAAAACAAGCTTCACCTTCTTTTGCAATTCCAATTTGAACATTGGAATAACGAAATAGTTCGGTGGAATAATTTCCAAAATCCAATACATCATTCAAGCTCGGATGAACAAAGGGAATGTGAAATCCTTCTAAAAAATTCTCGCAGTACAAAGCCCAATTTGCTTTTACGGTATAATCTTTTGAAAGATCATCACGGAATTGCAATTTATCCATAGGAAACCATTCCAAACGTTTTTGGATATCGCCATAAATTTCTTTGGCAGGAATTTTTGGATCTAAACTCGTAAATAAGAATTTTCCCCATTGAAATACCGATAATTCGTGAAGATCGTCATCTTTTGTTGGGAAATTCTCTACTTCCTTAAATTCGGGCATCGATACAAATTTTCCATCGTGCGAAAATCTTCTGCCATGATATTTACAAACCAAGGCATGTAATTTACAAGGCTCATTTACTAATAAATTTCCGCGGTGTGTGCAAACGTTACTTAAACAATGTAATTTATTGTCTTTGTCTTTTGTAATGACCAAGGGCTCATTCAAATAATTCTCCAATAAAATAAATGGAAATGCTGAATTTGTTTCTTTTACTTTATCGGTATCAGGTATAAGTTGCCATGAATTCTCAAAGATCTTTTCTTTTGATAATTCAAAATATTTTTCGCTCGTGTAAAACTCAGTAGCTATGGTTTTAGCCTTGGCAATATTAGGATCGATGAAGAAATTACTCATGATGTGAATTTAACTCAAGGTAAATATAAGAAAAAAATAAAGGAAGCCCTTCGACTTCGCTCAGGGTGACACAGCTAGCATTACTCCTCTACATCCAACCTGAACTTATGCAAAAAGCGATGGAAAATGGGACTAAATAGAACGGCTACGCTGGTTAAAAAAGCAACACCACTGTACAAGGAATAAAATGAAGCGAACACTTTTGCCGAATCGTTCGGTGCTTTATCAACCGGGCCCATTCCTGTTAAGATCAAACTGGCGTTGTACAAACTATCTATCCAACCTAATTCAAAATAAATATGATAACCTACCACACCAATACCTAAGGAAAAACCAATAACCAGCGTTGCCGCAAGTGCATTACGAAGTATTTTATTGTAAAAATGTTTTGGGTGCGGTAATTGCTTGGTCTTATTTTCCACCTAGTCTAAATCCTAAAGTTTGTTTGTTCTCTGTTTGTCCTACTTCCAAATGTTTTACATCATCAATAGATAATGTGGCTAATTCTTCGGTAGTGCGTTTGCTAGCTTCCATTGCTGCCAAACGTAAATTTTGTTTTTTTACTACACCGCCTACCATTTGTCGCACCGTACGTGCATTTCCAAAATGGCTATCTCGCTTATCATACAAAGCACTTAAATAATTTTGCATATGCTCCGATGCTTGTGGAGATGCTTTTAATCCTTCTTGCTTTAATAAATTGTGAGCTATCACCATTAATTGTTCCGGTGTATAATCTTCAAACAAAAATGTTTTATCAAAACGCGATTTAAAGCCGGGATTACTTTCAATGAACTGATGCATATTTTGCGGATAGCCCGCAACGATCACACCAAATTTTCCGCGCTGATCTTCCATGCGTTTTAAAATAACTTGAATGGCTTCTGCACCAAAATCATGCGAGGTAGAAACATTTGCCAAAGCGTAAGCTTCGTCAATAAATAAAATTCCACCCATGGCCTCTTCAATTTTTTCTGCAGTTTTTATAGCGGTTTGTCCTACATATCCTGCCACTAATCCTTCACGATCCACTTCAACACATTGTCCGCGTTCTAAAACACCAAGGGCTTTGTAAATTTTTGCCATGATGCGCGCCACTGTTGTTTTTCCGGTTCCGGGATTTCCGGTGAATACCGTATGCAATGAGAATTTATTCACCACATCTTTTCCTGTTTCATTATAAAAACGGATCAACTTCACCATTTCATTAATATCTTCCTTCACCTTTTCTAAGCCTATCAATTCGTTCAACTCGCCCAAAGCAACTTGCAATTCTTTATCGTTGATCACCAATTTGAGTTTCTTCTTTTGTTCTGATAAGAATACCACGCGAAGATCTTCTAAGGTTATTGTGGAAAGTTCTTCGTTCGTTAATGCATTCATATCCGGGGCTTTCATCAAACGCAATCCCATATCCATTTTTGCTTCGTCAACCAAGGCATTTACAAAACGTGCATTACCAAAACTCTCATCGCGCTTACGATACGCTTCGGTTAATTGCTCTTTTAAATAATCATCGGCATCTTTTGCAAAATTAACCTGACGATTTTTTGCCGAGTATAAAGCGATCTGATACAATTCTTCCGGCATATAATCTTCAAAATGGAAATATTGTGTGAAACGCGATTTTAATCCCGGATTACTTTCAATGAATGTTTTCATTTCCTTTGGGTAACCGGCGCCAATAATGGCAATGTCTCCAGGACCATCACTCATCTCCTTCAACATCGTTTCAATAACTTCTTTCCCAAAATCTTTGCTGTCATCATCGTTACGCGCTAACGAATATGCTTCATCAATAAATAAAATTCCGCCGCGTGCACTATCAATTGCTTTTTTTGTTTTTGGAGCAGTTTGACCGATGAATTCTCCAACTAAAGATGCGCGATCAACTTCTACTACGTGTCCTTTTGTAAGCAATCCCATTTTTTGATAGATCTTGCCTAACATTTTTACCACCGTTGTTTTTCCGGTTCCCGGATTTCCTGTGAAGATACTGTGCAATGATATTTTATCGTTATCCTCAAATCCTTTTTCACGACGAACTTTTGTAAAATTCAAATACGTAATGTTCTCACGAATTGATTTTTTTACACCATCCAAACCAATTAATCCATCCAACTCGGCTAATAATTCATCCAGTGTTTTTGTATCACCGTTATCAATTACATTTTTCTTAACGTCTGATCCGGTTTTACCAACGGCCAAAGTTTGTTCAATGCTTTTGATCAATTCCAATTCACCTTCTTCTTCCACATCGCCGCACGTAAATGTTACCGCGCCAACCAATACATCATTAAACACAACTTCCAAGGTATATTTATCATCCACCCAAGTTCCGCCATCTTCTGTTCCCCAACCGCGTTCAATATAATAACTAAAATCAGCGCGATTATCGCCCATATAGGCACCATGCAAAATACTTGCCTTTGGCTGACCCGCATCGTCAAAATAATTCAAATAGAATTCGTAGTTATAATCTTTGGGTGTGAGATTCTTGAATTTTATTTCTGTCCAAATATAACGCGTTGATTTTTTATTGAATGTCTTTAAATATTTACGATTGCGTTGTTGCCAACCGTTCGAATCGCCTTCAAATAATTTAATATGTTCAATGGCGAAATACGGATTGCTGCTATTGGTAACTTTTCCTACTTCGTTGATGTGAAATAATTTTTCGCCTATCATCACCCCATCAATAAATGCTTGCCATTTGTAAGAACCTTTGTTCCAATATTGCCCGGCGGTTGCATTTCCCCAACCATCGCGGAAATAAAAAATATTCTCTTCTTTTTTTACGGTGATGTTCTCTTCCAAACTGCAATGTTCTTTAGTGCCTATTTCATCCACCGCTTTTAACGTGAGTTTGGCTGTCCAATCTTCTTCATCAAATAATTTATTATAGATCGCCACTTCGCAACGCACATAATCTACTTCATCTTTATCAAAACTACTGCGATAACGTTTCGCCGAATTTGCCATCCACTCATTGCTCGCAAAAGTATTCAGGCCTTTTAATTTAAATCGTTTTTCCATGCGCTTTAAAAATAGTACTTTGTTTTATATATTTGATATTATAAATTTACTGTGATTTTAATAATTTAAAATTATTTAATTTAACCCTCTACATAATTTAACATATGGAAGAATTACAACACATTTTATTTGTCGACATTGAAACTGTTCCTCAAACGTATAAGTATGCGGAATTAAAGTCGGAAACTCGCCAATTATGGGATACAAAATGGCAGTATGGCAAAGAAGTTACGGCTGAACAACAGTATGCCAAGGCCGGAATTTTTGCCGAGTTTGCCAAGGTAATTAGCATTGGCCTAGGCTATTACAACGGCAAGGAATTCAGAGTGAAGTGCATTTCGGGCGATGATGAAAAAAAAATATTGAATGAGTTTGGCGAATTAGTTACCAAACATTTTAATAAAAAAGAACATTGTTTATGCGCGCATAACGGAAAAGAATTTGATTATCCGTTCTTGTGTCGACGTTTTTTGGTGAACGGAATGAAACTTCCAAAGATCTTGCAGATCCAGGGCAAAAAACCTTGGGAAATACAGCATTTGGACACGATGGAATTATGGAAATTTGGCGACTATAAAAATTATACTTCACTGAATTTATTGGCGCATGTTTTTAATATTCCTTCACCAAAAGATGATATGGATGGAAGTATGGTAAGTAAAGTTTATTATGAAGAAAAGAATTTGAAAAAAATAAATACATATTGTATGAAAGATGTTATTACTCTAGCTAGAGTTTACGGTAGATTTGTTGGAGCAGATGAATTAAAAGAAGAACATATTGTTTACTTATAAAACTAAACGTAATGGAACGCGGATAACGCGGATTGTTTATGATCAAATATGATTTACCTGTTCTGATCAGCGAAAATCATAATAGATCAGCGTCATCTGCGTACCATAAAAAACACTATCTTCGCTAAATGTCGCATTTAAAACTCGCCATCATTGGTAACGGAAGTTGGGGAACCGCACTTGCGAAATTATTTTTAAATAATTCCGATCATATCCATTGGTTCATGCGCAAGCAAGAGGATGTTGAATTTATAAAAAAGTATAGTAATAATCCGCGTTATATAAGTTCGGTTGAATTTGATACCTCAAAGATCACTTTTTATACAGATATTAAAGCGTGCATAAAAGATTCTGAATTTATTGTACTTGCTGTTCCTTCTGCATTTATTGCCGATACACTTTCGCCCTTAACAAAAGACAATTTTAAAGGCAAAACATTTTTTTCGGCCATTAAGGGAATTGTGCCGCAACATAATTTAATTGTAGGCGAATATTTAAATCAGATCCACGAAGTTCCTTTTACAAATATTGGAGTTATTACCGGTCCTTGCCATGCCGAAGAAGTGGCTTTAGAAAAATTAAGTTACTTAACTATTGCCAGTCAGAATTTACAAAGTGCGCAAAAGATCTCTGAACTTCTTTCATGTAGATATTTAAAAGCAACAACAAGCGATGATATTTATGGAACTGAATATGCAGCCGTATTAAAAAATGTGATCGCGGTTGCGGGAGGAATTTGTCACGCTTTAGGTTATGGCGATAATTATTTGGCCGTATTAGTAAGCAATGCCATTCAAGAAATAAAACGTTTTGTGGATGCAGTTCATCCGATCGATCGCGATATAAAAGCGTCGGCCTATTTGGGCGATCTAATGGTAACGGCGTATTCGCAGTTCAGCAGAAATAGAATGTTTGGCACCATGATCGGTAAAGGTTATAGTGTAAAACAAGCGCAATTAGAAATGAACATGATCGCCGAAGGTTATTATGCGGTAAAATGTGTTTATGAAATAAATAAAAAGTATAATGTCGACATGCCCATTACAAATGCAGTTTACAGGATCATTTATCAAAAACAAGATCCGAAAAAAGAAATAGAACATTTATCTAACTTATTATCATAGATTGCGCACACTTGCATTTATTATATCCGCGCTTTTTCATCCCTTATTAATGGCAAGTTATGCTTGCTTGTTACTCTTTTTTGGTTTTAAAGATACGGTGTTCGAAATGATGACGGCGGCAAGCACCAAATGGCAAATTACCCTTACAGTTTGTGCTTTTACATTTGTATTACCCGTGCTAAATATTTATTTGATGTATAAATTAAAGCGCATTCGAAGTTTTACATTGAGCGATCAAAATGAACGCACATTTCCGTACATCATGACTGCTATTTTTTATTTTGGATTATTTTATTTGTTCTACGATCTGCGCATTTGGGAAAGCATTAAATTATTTGTGTTGTGTGCAGGCACTGCAATTTTATTTACGGCTGTGATCAATTTACGTTATAAAATTAGTGCGCACATGGTTGGAATTGGAGGCATTGTTGGCATGATGGTATCATTAAATTTGTTATTGCAATACGATCTTTTCCTTTTTATTTTAGCAAGTATTTTAATTGGTGGTGTTATTGGTTGGGCGCGAATTGTGCTTGAAGAACATAAGCCATCGCAGATCTATACGGGTTTTTTATTAGGGGTAAGTTGCCAATTGGTTTTGTTCTTACCTTTACAACAATTATCATTGAATTTTTAAATTGAATTTAGTTACAGGCGCTACCGGTTTATTAGGAAGTCATGTTGTATTAAAATTATTACAGCAAGGGAAAACTGTTGTTGCCGCCAAACAAAGTTCGAGCGATATTACCAAGGTAAAACACTGTTTTTCGTATCACACAAAAGATCCGGAAGAACTTTTTAATAAGATAAAATGGGTTGACCTCGACCTCACCGATGTTTATTCAATTGAAGAAGCTTTAAAAGATGTAGAGCATGTATATCACTGCGCGGGTTTTGTTTCCTTTCAAAATAAAGATCATGCCAAATTAATGTTGATGAACGAAACGGGAACAGCCAATTTGGTGAATGCGTGCATTGCCAAAAAAATAACTTCGTTTTGTCATGCAAGTTCATTGTCTACAATTAATAATGCAGATTACGAAGGCGAACTCAGCGAAAAGATCTTTTGGAAAACATCAGGCAAAGAAAGTTCGTATGCCATTAGCAAATACAATGCCGAGCGCGAAGTTTGGCGAGGAATTGAAGAAGGATTGAATGCTGTGATCGTGAATCCGGGTTTTATTTTAGCACCGGGTTTTTGGAAACAAAGCAGCGGAAAGATATTTGCTTTTTGTAAAAAAGGAACTATGTTCTACACCGATGGAAGCACGGCTTATGTTGGCGTGAATGATGTGGTGGAAATAATGGTTCAGTTAATGGATAAGAAAATTTTCAATGAACGTTTTATTTTGGTGGAGAATTCTTACACCTTCAAAGATATTTTTACGCAAATTCAAGAAAAATTTGGCAAAAAAGCACCGTTCATTAAGAGCGGAATTTATCTATTGCAATTAGGGCGAATTGCCGACGGAATTGTGAGTGGGATTACCGGAAAAGATCGCGTTCTTACATCGAATACAATTCGCACAGCCATAGGACACAAAAAATACTCCAATAATAAGGTAAAAACCACCCTTTCTTATTCATTTAAACCCATTGAGGAAGTGTTAAATAGCATTTGCGAACACTATAAAAACGACCTTAAAACAGGAAAAATCTAAATTATTTTAGATAAAGAGCGGCCTTAATCAACAAATTCTTTGTATTTATAAGTTATTTACATACCTTGGTCTACTATAAGAATCGAGATATATGCATATTGCAGTTGCCGGTAACATTGGATCAGGAAAAACCACACTAACTTCTCTCTTAGCAAAGCACTACAAATGGCATGCTCACTACGAAGATGCAGATGACAACCCCTATTTGAATGACTTCTATGAAGATATGCAACGTTGGTCGTTCAATTTGCAGATCTATTTTTTAAACAATCGTTTCAATCAAATACTCGATATTAGGAAGGGAAAACACACCGTAATTCAGGATAGGACCATCTACGAAGACGCTTATATTTTTGCCCCGAATTTACATGCCATGGGGTTAATGACCACAAGGGATTACGACAATTATTTCTCTCTTTTTAAATTAATGGAAAGCCTTATCAAATCGCCCGATCTTATTATTTATTTAAGAGCTTCGGTGCCAACTTTGGTAAAGCAAATTCAGAAAAGAGGAAGAGAATACGAGAATAGCATACGCCTTGACTATCTAAAACGATTAAACGAGCGTTATGAAGCTTGGGCAACATCCTACGAATCAGGGAAATTATTAATAGTAGATGTAGACGATATTAATTTCAGTGAGAACAAGGAGGACCTGGGTAAAGTAATTCGATTGATCGACAGTAAACAAAACGGTTTATTCAAGTAAAATTGAGCGCTATACTAAATAAAGAAGCTGAGTTTTTTGATGTCCATTTTACGGAATCCATCAAATCTATTACCGCTGCCAATTGCGAACTCATTATTGCATACGATGGTGTTTTAAATACCGAGACCATTAGTAAATTGGAAACAGAGATCGAACAAAAGATCATCGACCTTGCTGTTCCAAAGGCAGCTCTTAAAAAAATATTCTTTATTTGTGTTGAGTCCTTGCAAAACATGCTTATTCACGGACATAAAGATCTGAATGGATCGCAACACAATTATTTTTTGGTTTACAAAAAGGCTCATCAAATACTAATTATGACAGCAAACTTAATTAGCAATCCTGCAATTCCTAAAGTAGATGGCGACTTAAAGACCATTAATTCGTTTGAGGATCCTGCAGAATTAAAATCATATTATATCAATCACCTCGAAAAAAATGAGCTGAGCGAAAAAGGCGGCGCAGGTTTAGGATTCATTACCATTGCCATGAAGAGCGGGAACAAATTAAATTTTGCGTTCGACCGCATCAGCGAACTCCATTCGTTATTTAAATTAGAAGCTGCTGTAAATGTTGAATGATCGCAAAGATCCAATGCATTTGAACACATCCGTATTATTTCTCGCCTCCTGGTATCCAACCCCTGAAGATCTTACACACGGAATTTTTATTCAAAACCACGCTAAAGCATTATCACGTTTTACAAAAGTTGTTGTGGTTTATGCTAACAGTGTAAAAGGAGCAACTGAGAATGAGATTACAAAAACTGAAGATGGAAATTTAACTGAGATCCGTCTCGCCTATCCAAAAACAACCATCACTATCCCATTTGCAAAACATTATTCTCAGTTCACTAATTATCTGAATGCTTACAAAAAATTATTGCAGTACTTAATTGATCATAACATTTCCGTTTCGGCCATACAAGTTAATGTTGCATTTCCTGCCGCTTTGGTATTAGATCTTTTCAAACAACATTTTAGAGTGAAACATACTATTGTTGAACACTGGAGTGGTTATTTGCACGAAGATGGAAATTATAAAGGGCCAATTTTGAAACGCTATACAAAACTGTGTTTTAAAAATGTTTCGAAGATCTGGTACGTTTCGGAAAGACTAAAACAAGCGCTAGTAGACCATGGCTTTAAAGGAAATTATGAATTACTTTATAACGCCGTAGACACAAACGTATTTAAAATTGATCCTAAAGAAAAAAATAAACATACTACATTTCTCCACGTTTCTTCTTTGGTAGAACGCGAAAAGAATTTAAAAGGAACATTTGAAGCTCTTAAGCTTTTGCAAGATAAAAAACTTGAATTCGAATTGATCGTCATTGGCGGAAATGCAGAAAGCATTGCACAAACAAAAATTTTACAGGGAACTATTGGTGTACAACATGTCACTTATTTAGGATATCAAAACAAAGAGAATATCAGCTCATTTATGAATTGGTGTGATGCACTTTTATTATTTAGTCATTTTGAAGGAATGCCGGTGGTAGTATTGGAAGCACTGGCTTGCGGCTTACCTGTGTTTGCTTCGCAAGTTGGACAATTACCGCATTTAATTACCGATGAGTTTGGAAGATTGTCTCCGGTGAATGATGTACAACATTTTGCAGGACATTTAGAGAATTTTATTCATAAGAATCACA
The DNA here is from genome assembly GCA_023251775.1 of Sphingobacteriaceae bacterium. Classification (GTDB taxonomy): domain Bacteria; phylum Bacteroidota; class Bacteroidia; order B-17B0; family Aurantibacillaceae; genus Aurantibacillus. The sequence continues at coordinate 45,131 of JAHEYC010000001.1, forward strand.
ACTTTAATTCGGAGAAGATGAGTGAGTTCATTTCCGAGCATGCTTCATTTGATGCTGTTGGGAAACAAATGTGGGAGTTCTATTCCCATTTTTAACCACGAAAGGCACGAAAAACTTACACGAAAGGCACAAAATGATTTCGTGTCTTTCGTGAAAAACATTTCGTGTCTTTCGTGGTTAAATAAGGTTAGTAAGTTCCACAAACTGCTCAACACTTAATTGTTCAGGACGCTTATCAAATAAATAACTGCTTGTATCCGCATCCGGCTTTAAAAGTGATTTTACCGAATTACGAATAGTTTTCCGTCGCTGATTGAAAGCAGTTTTTACAACCGTTTTAAAAAGTACTTCGTCGCAATTCAAATTCTTTACTACATTTCGTTTTAATCGTATCACAGCACTTTTTACCTTGGGCGGAGGAGAAAATACATTTTCATTTACAATAAATAAATATTCGATTTCATAGAAGGCTTGTAATAGAACGCTTAAAATTCCATATACTTTTGATCCCGGCTTTTCAGCCAAGCGTTCGGCGACCTCTTTTTGGAACATGCCAACAACCACATCAACTTTCTCGCGATGTTCTAAAACTTTGAACATGATCTGACTTGAAATATTATAAGGAAAATTACCAATGACATTGAATTTCTTATTGCCGACAATTTTTTCAAGATCTGCTTTCAAAAAATCTGCTTCGATGATCTTGTCGGAAAATTGCGGATATTTTTCTTTTAAAAAAGGAATAGAATCTCTATCCACATCCAAAGCAAAAAAATCCAGTCGCTCAATTAAATGTTTTGTTAGAACGCCTGTTCCCGGACCAACTTCAATAAGTGCATTTGGAGAATTTTGACTTAACATTGCATCCACAATATCTTTGGCAATGCTTTCATCCACCAAAAAATGTTGTCCTAAATGTTTTTTTGCTCTTACAGGTTGTGCCATTAGTCGATTACCTGAAGTAAAGTTCGGAAAGCGGTATATTTATCCTTGAATTTTTTTGTATGATCGGCCTGTAAAACCGGGGCATGTTCCTTTTGATAACGTTCAATATCTACCATTTCTAAGAATTTATATTGCATGGAATAGGTATGGCCTTCATCCTCCACATAAAGCACTTTTACCATCTGGCTATCCACAAAACAGCCCGTTCTCATCACCTCAGGAATGTGAATTTCCCTCATCCACTTCACCCATTCGGCATGAACATCGTCGTTAATATTTACGGTGACATTGTAAATGAACATCGCACAAAAGTACGACTAATTTCCCTTATAAATTAGGGCAAAATTTAAGGGATTATTCGTATTTTTAGAAGGTATAAAACCTTGATCTAACAGGGTAATGAAATTATGAGAACAAATTTTGTAGAAGAATTAAAATGGCGCGGATTGCTGCACGATATCATGCCGGGTGCAGAAGAACTTTTAAATAAAGAAGTTTCTACGGCGTATATTGGATTTGATCCATCGGCCGATTCTTTGCATGTGGGAAGTCTTTTGCAGATCATTACGCTAATGCGTTTTCAAAAAGCGGGACATAAACCCATTGCATTAATAGGCGGAGCAACAGGAATGGTTGGAGATCCGAGCGGGAAAAGTGCTGAACGTAATTTATTGGATGAAGCAACGCTTAATAAAAATATTGTCGGCATAAAAGATCAGCTAAGCAAATACCTTGATTTCAAAAATTCGAACGCTGAGTTGCTGAATAATTACGATTGGATGAAGGATTTTAGTTTTCTTACGTTCATTCGTGATGTAGGAAAATTTTTGACCGTAAATTATATGATGGCCAAAGATTCGGTGAAGAATCGTTTGGAAACAGGAATGAGTTTTACTGAATTCAGTTATCAGTTACTGCAGGCTTATGATTTTTACTGGTTGTATAAAAATAAGAATTGCAAATTTCAATTGGGCGGAAGCGATCAGTGGGGAAATATTACCAGCGGAACAGAATTGATACGCAGAAAATGTGAAGGAGAAGCATTTGCTATTACCACACAACTTATTAAAAAAGCCGACGGAACTAAATTCGGTAAATCGGAAAGCGGTAATATTTGGTTGGATGCCACTAAAACATCGCCTTATAGGTTTTACCAATTTTGGTTGAATACCGCCGATGAAGATGCAAAAAATTTCATAAAGTATTTTACATTTCTTACTAAAGAAGAAATTACAAGTATTGAAGCTGAACATGCTAAGGCACCGCACGAACGTCATTTACAAAAAGCTTTGGCGCATCAAGTAACTGCTATGGTTCATAGCAAAGCCGAATTAGATGCTGCCATTAAAGCATCGGATGTTTTGTTCAAAGGCACACTTGACGACCTAAGCAACTTAGAAGAAAAAACATTCTTAGATATTTTTGACGGCGTTCCTTCGTTTGATGTTTCTTCATCAGAAATAAACACCGGTATTAGCTTGATAGATCTGTTAGCCGAAAAAACTGCTATTTTCCCAAGTAAAGGCGAAGCGCGTAAAATGTTGCAAGCCGGTGGTGTAAGTTTGAATAAAAACAAAGTGGAGAATGTCCTTATGGTAGTGAACCTAAGCAATACCATCAACAAAAAATATATTTTGATACAAAAGGGAAAGAAGAATTACTTTTTGTGCAAGTTGAACTAACATGGCCCTTAAGCAATCGCAATATTTAAAACTTCAGCAAAAATTATTGCCTCAGCAAATTCAGCTGATGAAGTTATTGCAATTGCCAACCTTAGCTTTGGAAGAACGCATCAAAGAGGAATTGGAATTAAATCCAGCTTTGGAAGAAGATGATCAACGTTTGGATGAAGAAGAATTGACCAATAACGATGATGATAGCGAGCCGGACATTGAGTTAGATGATAACGGCGATGTAAAAGAAAAAGAAGTAGAGCGCATTGATGATGAAGTGGGAATGGAAGATTATATGGGTGATGATGAATTGGATTCTTACAAATACGAAGTAAGCAATAAAGGAGCCGATGATGAAACGCGCGAATTTGTGGTGGTGGAAGGTCCCGATTTTCATAATTTATTAGAACAACAATTAGGTTTACGCGAACTCAACGAAACAGAATACACTATTGGCGTTTATATTATTGGTTGCATAGATGAAGATGGTTATTTACGCAGAGAGTTAGAAATGATCGTTGACGATCTTGCGTTCAATTACAATATTAAATCTACTATACAAGAAATTGAAAAAGTTTTAAAGACCATTCAGAGTTTTGATCCGCCCGGTGTTGGTGCACGAACAATACAAGAATGTTTATTGATCCAATTGAACAGAAAAGCCGATCAAACAAAAGATGTTATACAGGCCATTGAGATCGTGAAAGATCATATGGAGGAATTCAGTAAAAAACATTACGAGAAGATCCTCAAAAAAATGAACATCAACAGTGAGGAATTAAAAGAAGTGATAGATGTGATCACGCATTTAAATCCAAAACCCGGCGATACCGATATCAAATCTAATTCGCATAGCGAGATAGTTCCTGATTTTATTGTGAGCGTTAATGGTATTAAGCCTGAGTTCTCTATCAACTCGCGCAATATGCCCGACCTGAAGATCAGTAAAGAATATTTGGAGATGCTGAAAGAATACTCGCGACAAAAAAATAAAGACGGTAAAGAAGCAACAACATTCATTAAAAGCAAAATTGAAAGCGCACAATGGTTCATTGATGCATTGAATCAGCGCCATTTAACTATGATGTTGTGTATGCAAGCCATTTTGGAATTTCAGGAAGAGTATTTTATTACAGGCGATGAGGGTAAATTAAAACCCATGATCTTAAAAGATATTGCCACAAAAGTAGAAATGGATATCTCTACCGTTTCGCGAATGGCCAATAGTAAATACGCGCAAACACCCTACGGAACATTTTTATTGAAAACATTCTTCAGCGAAAGTATGAGTACCGATAGCGGAGAAGAAGTTAGTTCTCGCGAGATCAAAAAGATATTGAAAGATTGCATCAACGCCGAAGACAAACACAAACCATTAACCGACGATGCCCTTTGTGATATCTTAAAAGAAAAAGGCTATAATATTGCGCGCCGAACGGTTGCCAAATACAGAGAACAACTGGATATTTCGGTGGCCAGAATGAGGAGGGAAGTTTAAATGAGTTCCAATAAACTTCAACACTATTCTCAATTAGATGGTCTACGTTGTTTTGCCATTTTGTTCGTGATGATCGGTCATTGGATGTCGTGGAATACAGAAAATGTTTTTTTAAAGCACGCTCCTTGGGGTCATGGTGTTATTCTTTTTTTCGTATTAAGTGGTTATTTGATCAGTAATATTCTTTTTGAATTAAAAGAAAAAATTGACGATGGTCTTATTACGCATTCGCAAGCTTTAAAAACCTTTTACTATCGACGTTTCCTCCGCATATTTCCAATATATTACTTGCTCATTTTTTTTCTTTACTATATTGATCATGCTAACACTCGCGAGATCTTTCCATGGCTGGTAACTTATACTTCCAATTTACTGCAATGCAAAACAGGAAATTATATTGGCGATTTTAATCATTTTTGGTCATTAGCTGTTGAGGAGCAATTTTATATTATATGGCCATTTTTGATATTATTCGTTAAGCGCAACAAGTTCATGAAACTTATTGTTCTTTTTATGATCATTTCTTTTTTTTCAAGGACAACCTGTCATTTTATTTCGAAAGAAAATTGGATGTTGAGTGGATATTTTACTCCGAATTTATTTCTTCCTCTTGCGTTGGGATCTTTATTAGCCTATGCCAAGCGATATAGGCCGAACATTATGGGAGTTTTTGAAAATTCATTGTGGTTGTACGTCAGTGTTGCTGCTTATTGCATGGCATATTATCTATTCCATTATAAATTCCAAATAGCCGCCTATGATCTGATATTGGACGAATATCTTTTTGCGTTCAGCTGTGCATTTTTTATTGCCAAAGCTTCTTCTAACGGGTTCAAATTTATTGGGAAATGGATCCTTGAGCATGATATGGTAACATTTACCGGGAAGATCTCGTATGGTTTATATGTTTATCATTTATTCGTGATCGGCTTCTTTTGGAATTATCTTGCACTAGAATACAAAATTCATTCGGAAAATAAATATGCCACTTGGCTCATCTATTTCTTAATTGCTTATTTATTGGCGATATTATCTTATTACATTATTGAGAAGCCGATAAATAAATTGAAAGACAGATCTACTTATTAAAACTGATAAATTCGATCGGTTATTGATCACCTCAACTTATAAACCACCAATCCCCTATGGTATAAAATGATCTTGTTTTGGAGGTTATTAGGATAGAATTTATTAAAACTTGCCGAGTCGTTCAAAATAAGATATTTCATCACCGGATTTTTCATATAGGCATCAAGCTCTTCCTTCGTATTCCAACTCATGATGGTGACACCAATTTGATCCATTAAATACAAACTACTGCAATAACTTTCGTCGAACGCACTAATGAATTTATCGGTGCGTTTAATTCCTGCCTTACGTAATTTGGGTTCAATATCCTCATACGAACTAAAATCGCCCGACCAATAATGAACTGCTCGTGAGTTTCGCTGTTCGTACAGTTTTTTGCAATAGGTTAAACCCTCCTTCATATTAAAGAACATAACAAAAATAAATACGAATCTAAGTATAGCTAAATGTGCATCAGCAAATCTGCACACCATCTCACCCATCGTTAAAATTAAAAAGAAGAATGTGGGAAGAATAGCGATCATATAATAATCGTGATCTCTGAATTGATTAAGGAAAAAATAAATATAAAAGGATGCGCCAATGGCATTTAAAATGGTAATAGAAAATAAAAGTCGGTTAGCGTATTTCGCAAAAATAACTATCGATACTCCTGCGGTAATTAAAAGCACATATCCTTCGTAAGAATAATAATATTGCAACCAGAGATTTACTACAAATTCTTTCACCTTGGCAAATGCCTCCCAACTATCGATCATAATTGGTTTTAAGGCAAATGATTCGTAATCGTAATGTTTAGAAAGCCATGTGGCGTAAAAATACCAGGAAGAAGAAACCAATATTCCAATAATTACAGCCTTGATCATTTGCCAATGACTTTTGAATATATGCTCGCCTTTTTCTGATCTGAAAAATTTTAATTTATCAAGGATCACCAAGCATATCACAATAATAAATATTAAAACAGCAATGGCTTTTATTAAGATGGCCAAAGCCGCAAAAACAACAAATAAATTCAGGTCGCGACGTTTATCGGTCCGCAAAAATTTAAAAAAGAAATACCAGGCAATAAGATGTAATCCTAAGCTTGGGGCATCCGGCAAAAAATTGGGTGTGTAAATTAAAAATACGGGCGATAAACACACAACCAAAGTTAACATCGCCGAAATGATATTGTTTTTTATGAATTCATCACAGAGTTTATAAAAATAAAAAAGTCCAAACACAACTATTAAAAGCGAAATAAGTCTTAAGTACATTTCGTTGAATCCAAACAATTTGTACATCACTGCTCCCATATAATAAATAATAGGAAACTCTACTCCTGTTATGCCTTCTCCTTTAATATAGCGCTGAATTCTTGGTTTAAAAAAATTCATGTCCGTTTTATAATAATTCAAAGCAATAGATGCTCTTTGACATTGAGCAGAAATATGTATATAAGCCGGACGCTCATGAATATGTTTGAAAATTCCCACAAACCAATAAATGAAAAACACAGAGATAAAGAACACCGCCATTCGTATGGCTTTAGAAACCCTTTGATCTTGAAACGAAAAAAGATCATACACCTTTTTAGTTCTAAGGTTAAGATCAGCGACCATATGTTTCAACTTTTCAAACATCCTAGTTCTTTACTTTTATTTTTACAAAAAGTGTATCAATATCAAAATTTTCTTGGGTTGGATTGGGTAAATACGAAAAAACATCTATTCGATAATACGGATCATGCCAATCTTCTCGTTTAAACGTAACACTATCTCTAAATTTACACCAGGTATTGATGTCTGTAAAAAAATATCTTAAATTTCTGCCGGTCCACCCCAATTGTACTCCCTTTTTTGATCCCATGGTAACATTCACAAACGCATTTGAATACGCGTAATTGGTTCTTGCGTTCCCGCTAAACACAATTTCCATTGGTTTATCTCTAATATTATCGGGAGGAAAGTAAGTGTAGATCATTCCAAAAGCGCCTCGGTTGTGTAATCTCGAAAAAAAAGAATGCGTGATGGTATCGTTTATAACGGTATCGTTTTGGTGAGCGATCTGTTGCGCCGGGAAAGTTTTCGACTCAACAATACTAAATTTATCCTCACAAGAGATGATGAAAAAAATAATTGGTAAAAGAAATAGTATTTTTTTCATTCAAAAAATTAAATTGCCATTTCCTTTACATGCTCGCTGATGACCAATTTTCCTGCGGTTGCTTTTTTAATATCATCCACTGTAACACCGGGAGCAGTTTCTATCAACTTAAATCCGCCTTCAGGAAGTATATCATAAACACCTAATTCGGTAACTACTTTTTTTATGCAATTAATTCCCGTTAAAGGCAGATCGCATTTTGGTAATAATTTTGATTGGCCTGCTTTATTTACTTGTTGCATGGCCACAATAATATTTTTTGCACTCGCCACAAGATCCATCGCTCCACCCATACCTTTTACCATTTTACCGGGAATTTTCCAATTAGCAATATCGCCATTCTCGCTTACTTCCATGGCTCCTAAAATAGTAAGATCCACTTTTTGCGCGCGGATCATTCCAAAACTCATGGCACTATCAAAAATAGATGAGCCTTTTAATAATGTTACCGTTTGCTTTCCGGCATTAATTAGATCAGCATCCTCTTCGCCTTCAAAAGGAAAAGGTCCCATTCCTAAAATTCCATTCTCGCTTTGTAATTCAACGCTCATTCCGGGCGGAATAAAATTTGCAACAAGGGTTGGAATACCAATTCCTAAATTCACAAACATTCCGTCTTTTACTTCTTTTGCAATGCGTTTTGCAATACCGTTCTTGTCTAACATAAAAATTTATTTTAGTTTTTCTTTCTTACCGTTCTTTGCTCAATTCGTTTTTCGTAATGACTTCCTTGGAAAATGCGATGCACATAAATTCCCGGCGTGTGAATTTGATCGGGATCTAATTCTCCTGCGGGAACTAATTGCTCCACCTCAGCCACTGTTATTTTTCCGGCCATGGCCATCATGGGATTAAAATTACGCGCTGTACTTTTAAAAATTAAATTTCCTGCTGTATCACCTTTCCATGCTTTTACTATGGCAAAATCTGCTTCAAAAGCCGCTTCCATTAAATATTCTTTTTCTTGTCCATTGTATTTGAACTTGCGAACTTCTTTTCCAATAGCGACTTCAGTTCCAACACCGGCGGGCGTATAAATAACGGGCATTCCGTAAGCCGCTGCCAAACAACGCGTGGCTAAAGTTCCTTGCGGAATTAATTCCACTTCCAATTCTCCGCTCAACATCTGACGTTCGAATTCTTCATTCTCTCCAACATAAGACGAGATCATTTTTTTTATTTGCTTGGTTTGCAATAATAAACCCAAACCAAAATCATCCACGCCGGCATTATTGCTAATGGCAGTAATTCCTTTTGTTCCCATTTTGATCATTTGATTGATGCAATTTTCGGGAATGCCGCATAATCCAAAACCACCAAACATAATAGTTTGATTATCTTTTACGCCTTTTAATGCCTCTTCTGCATTTTTTACTACTCGGTTGATCATATATTTTATTCTATAGTTTTTGGGAAGGTCTCATTTTTAATATAAATGAATTTCTTCACTTTTAATACCGTTATATAAGGACTCACAATTGTGTCTAAAATTACAAAATTCTTTCTGATTTGCGTTGTATCAAGCCTTTCGGGTATAACAAAATCGTATTCCTTGTTATAATACCATTCAGAATTGCTTCCATAGTCGTAAACGTTCACCGTTGGATACACTGTAACCACAACAATTCCTTTTTTTGAGAAAATACTAGACCATTTGCCTTTCCAATAATCGCCAATGCCGCGTTTAAGGTGATGCTTTTCGCAGATCTCGTCGAGGGCTTTTACCGCAGGCGGATAATACATGAAATAATTATATAAGCCTTGATAAGTGAATTTTTTATTAGCCGTATGAAAGAAAAGCGCGATGACCGCAAAGGAAATTCCAATTTTTAACCATGGAATATTATACAGTAACATAAGAATTGCTGCTCCAAAAAAAGCTAATACCACAGCCGAGAAATAATACACGCCAACAATATATCGTATTTTGTCTGTTCCATCGTATGAACCTGTAATAAGTGAAGCGCTGATCGTTATCACTACAAATAAACTATAGAACCAGATCAAATATTTTAAATGCCCGTTTATTTTTTTGCGGAACAAGATCACGATCAGTAATGCAATAATGGGAACTGTAAATGCAGTTATAGTTAATGTTTGTTGAAAGCCTGTTTTTTGAAATTCGTAACTCACTTGTTGATGCATCACATCCACGCAACGCGATATTTTTGCTGTATCAAACATTTTAGCCACCGACGCATTATTGGTTGCACCAGATGCACTCATGCAAGTGAATACATAATAGCCAATGCTTGCGCCAACTATAACGGTCGTAATAATTAAAAGTGATCTTTTTAGTCCGTGAAATTTATATTGAATGATATTGAGGATACACATTGGCGCCAAGAACATCACCACATATAAAATATCACTGTATGCCGCCAATGCTCCAATGACAAAAAGCAAAAGTAATTTCCAAATGAATTTAATATCAGAGATCATTATCGAAAAACAAGCAAGCGTTGTTACAAAACTTCCGGTGTGATAACAATAAATGACCATTAAATACCCTAACATTTGATCGTTGATGATATAATAACTTTCAAAAAAGGCGAACGAATAGAACAAGGGGATCAACCAACTGAATTCCCTCATTTTTCCGGTGATCAGTTTTCGAAATATATATACCGATAAGCCGGAGATAAGAAGTGTTTGAATTACTCCATAAACAAAGGTGAGTGTAATGAAATCGGTACCGAGAATTAAAAAGAGAATATAATACAATACCAGATCAGGAAAAAAAGTTGGAGCTGCACCTAAGCGCCAATCTTTAAAATTGCCTCCGTCCAAAAAAATATCTTTGAACATATACGGAACGCCAATGGAATCGGAATTGAATGTGCTATTGAAATTAAAGTCGGTGAAACTCGCAAAAAAACAACATAAACTTAATAGAAGTACACCAAACGAAAGAAGATGGAGAAAGATCTGGCCTTGAAAAAATTGCTTGAGATTTTCTTTTGTGAATTGCATTGGTGTTTACAGATTATCAAAGATGCCCGACGGAACATTTTCTTCGTACGTGTCTGAATCGTATTTACTGCAATCCAATTCTAAGTTTGGATCAATGTTTTTCGGACGAGGAAATTCGCCACTGCTAACTTTTAATTTTTTATCGGCGTAAACTTTGGTAAAGAATTTCCCCCAAATTGGCAAAGCCATTGTTGCGCCCTGCCCTTCGGCCATGGAATTAAAATGTATACTTCTATCTTCGCCGCCAACCCAACATCCTGCCGCTAGCTCAGGTGTTAAACCCATGAACCATCCATCCGCATTTTTTTGTGTTGTTCCTGTCTTTCCCGCTATTTGATTAAATAGTTTATATCTTCCTCTTAAACTTGAACCCGTTCCACCATCAACAACCCCACGCATCAGTTGGATCATGGTATACGCTTTTTCTTCGCTAAATACTTCATCACTGTTTGGAACAAACTCTTCTAACACTTTTCCGTTCTTATCTTCAATGCGCGTAATAAATGTTGGTTGAATGTACGTTCCTTTATTCGCAAAGGTAGAAAGCGCAGCAACCATTTCAAACACACTAATGTCGGGAGTACCTAAACAAATGGATGGTACCTCGGGTATATCAGAAGTTATTCCTAAGCGCCTTACTAATGTTACAACAGCGTGCGGACCATACTGCTTCATTACCCATGCGGTAACATAGTTAACCGAATTTGCCAAGGCTCTTTTTAGTGTAAGCATTTTTCCGTTTGTTTTGGCGTTAGGTCCATCACTGTTATTAGGACACCAATCTTTTCCATCCGGTAATGCAATACACGTTCGAACATTCGGAACCTGATGGCAAGGACTTAATCCTTCTTGAATTGCGAGTGCATACACAAATGGTTTAAACGTTGAACCAACTTGACGTTTACTAACTTTTACGTGATCGTATTTAAAATGTTTGTGATCAATACCGCCCACCCAAGCTTTTACATAACCGGTTTGCGGTTCCATAGCCATAAAGCCTGTTTGCAAAAATGATTTATAGTATTTAATGCTGTCGTAAGGTGTAAGTACTGTGTCAATATCTCCGCGTAAACTATACACGCGCATTTGTGATGGTTTATGAAACGTTGCAATTATAGTTTCATGCGACATGCCTTGCTTTTTTAATTCGCGGTAACGATCGCTTCGTTTAATAGAAGAATTCATGATGCCGTTTATCTCATCTTTACTTACATTCCACGCAAATGGATAATTTTTCTTTTGTTTCAGATCTTTATTGAAGATCACTTGCAAATTATGCATATGTTCTTCTACCGCTTCTTCGGCATATTTTTGCATGCGCGAATCAATGGTAGTGTAAATTCTTAAACCATCTTTGTAAATATTATATGGTTTTTGTGTTTCGGGATTGATATGTGTTTCGCACCAGGCCTTTAAAAAATTATCGCGCAAATATTCTCTGAAGTAAGGGGCAGGACCATCATTATGATCTTCGGGTTGAAAATTCACACACAGTGGTTTTGTTTTTAAGGTATCGTATGCTTCTTTACTTAAGTAACCATACTTCACCATTTGATTCATCACCACATTCCTGCGTTGCAAAGTTCTTTCAGGAAAACGAATAGGATTGAACATCGAAGGATTTTTTGCCATACCAACCAACATAGCAGCTTCGTGTATATCCAAACTATCGCATGATTTATTAAAATAAATTTTCGCTGCTGATTTTATGCCAACTGCCAAATTCAAAAAGTCGAATTTGTTCAGGTACATGGCCATGATCTCATCCTTAGTATAATTTTTTTCCAAACGTGTTGCGGTGATCCACTCTTTCATTTTGCGCATCGCAATTTGGATCTTATTCAATTTCTCGCCGCGCGGATACATCATTTTTGCTAACTGCTGCGTGAGGGTACTTCCTCCTCCACTACTTCCACCGCCAAAAACACCGCTCGCTGCTCTGAACAATGCTTTCACATCTACACCACTGTGCTCGTAAAAACGCGCATCTTCAGTTGCTACTAATGCATCAACAAGATCCTTATCAAGATCTTCGAAATGAATATTCTCTCTGTTCTCGCTATAAAATTTTCCGAGAGTTTTAAGATCGCTGCTATAAACAACGGTAGCCAAATTACTCTTTGGATTTTGTAATTCTTCAACACTTGGAAGTTCACCAAAAACACCTGAAGAAATAAGGAACAATAAAATAAAAAGGAACACAAAAGGAACCCAGATAGTGATCCAGACCCACTTAACGTATTTTGAGCGTTTTGACACCGAGGGAATTTGGGGTAAAAATAGGAAAATATGGGAGATAGAAAGCTTAAAAAATCATAAGTATTGGAAGATTTTCCCTCGCAGATAGCGCAGATTTCCGCGGATTCCACCAGTCAGTTCTCGATACAATTTTTGCAAGAGGCAGGCAAAAATCACTCGAACTGACAGGGATTGTCATTTCGAGTGAAAAAATGCGCCTCTTTTCATTTTTTTGTATCGAGAAATGACATGCGGGAAATAAAATGGGTTACTCCCCCTTAAAAACCGGCGGTCTTTTTTCTAAAAAAGCATTAACGCCTTCGTTATAATCGTGAGTGGAAGCAGCTATTATCTGCTCTTCTTTTTCGCGTTGGAGTTGTTTTTCGAGGGTATTGATTGTTCCCTCATTTAATAGTTTTTTGGTAAGTGCTATTCCTTTTGTTGGCATTTGAGCCAATGTAGTTGCAGTTGCTAAAGCTGTTTCAAATAATTTTTCATCATCTACCACTTTGTATATCATGCCCATTTGTTCGGCATCGGTTGCAGGAACTTTATCGCCCAACATCATCAAGGCACTTGCTTTTCCGAATCCAATTAATTTGGGAAGAAAAAATGTTCCACCACTATCAGGTATCAATCCAATTTTACTAAAGGCTTGTAAAAATGATGCGGATCTTCCTGCAAAAACTACATCACAAGCCAATGCAATATTTGCTCCCGCTCCTGCTGCTACGCCATTTACCGCGCACACTACAGGTTTTTGTAATTTTCTTAAACGTAAAATAATAGGATTATAATGTTCTTGCACAATGCGCTCAATGCCCGGACCATTCTTATCCATAGCTTCTGCAAGATCTTGTCCTGCACAAAATGCTTTTCCGTTTGCTGTAATTAAAACCGCGCGAATTGTTCTTTCATCTGCCGCTTTATCTAATTCTGCAATTAATTGCAAAGCCATTTCGCGATTAAAACTGTTGAATTTATCGGGCCTGTTCAAGTGTAAAACTAAAACACCGCCTTCTATTTTTGATCCAATAAAACTCATGCGCCAAATTGTGAAAGATGATGATTAAGATGTGTGCTTAATAACAAACTCCAAGTATCCGGTGTCATTTCACCAAAAAAAGGATGTTCCAGATTTTTTACACCGCTTGGTCCATTTTTATGAAAGGTTTTGATCGTATCTATCAATACCGCTCTTTCTTTTTCGAATTCTTTTTTATCCGATATCACAGCTTCAGGAAATGTTGGAAGATTTCTTTTGAACGGAACACCCGCTAAAAGATTCTTCTTAGCTTTTTTTCCAAATAAGAATTTGATGATCTTGTTTGGCTTTAACACCAAGGTACCATCGGCAATACAAAATGGTTTTTGACAATGTGTAAGCATTTGCGCTACATCCATTTTTCCCCATTGACGTTGTTGTTCGTGTTTTAAAGAATTAATGCGCCCAACATAATGATCAACTACTTTGGTATCGAAAAGATTGTTCATGGTATACTTTTTTTATTAATGTAAATTTAAAAATCGTGGCTCAATTGATTGGTGGCTTTTTGCAATATCTCAAATGCATTCTCGGCCATTAAATTCTCTCTATCTAAAGTAGGATTGATCTCTACCATCTCAAAACAACAGATCTTCTTGCTTCGCATAATATAATAAATAAGATTGCCGGCTTCTTTTTCGGTGATGCCATTAGGAACAGGAGTTCCGGTACCGCTACTGATACGACTATCCATACTATCCACATCAAAACTCACATATATCAGGTCGCAGGCATCCAAATAATTCAACGCTTCAATGGCAATACGTTCAACTGCTTTTTTGCGGATCTCGGGTAAACCAAAAATGCGCACTTTATTCTTCTTAATTAAATGATCTTCGGGTGCTTCATAATCGCGAAGTGCTATAAATACAAGATCACTATATAAAACCTTAGGGCATATATCTCCCAAGTTCTTTAGCTTTTCCCAGTATTCAACTGTTTCATCATCGGGTTTATTCTGCTGTCTTTCTTTATTGTCTTCACCCAAAATACCTGCAATGGGCATGCCGTGCATGTTACCGCTGGGGGTGGTGTAAGGACTGTGCATATCCGCATGTGCATCTATCCATATCACGCCAAGGCGCTTTTCTGGGTAGGCCATTCTTATCCCGCTTATGGTGCCAAGGGCCGAACTATGATCGCCGGCTAGTACAATTGGGATCTCTTCTCTTTTGAGAGTTTTTGATATCTCCTTGGCAATGCGTTCGTTAAGAGAAAATATACCTTTAATACGTTTTGCATAATCATGAACTACAGGCTCCAGAAGTAGATGATTCTCAGAAGGTATCTCAGTTGTTTTGAATTTCTTGAAAAAAGGACTACCAAAATCGAGTGCGGCTATCTTAATGGCATCAATTCCCATGCTGGAGCCACGAGTACCGGCACCGATCTCGCTTTTAACTTCCACTATACGTATGGGTTTTATCATATTATTGATCTAAAATTAACAAATTTGTCGTACTTTTGTGCCCGGTAATTAACTTACTTATGTTGAAAACCACCAATGCAACTCAATTACATTAATGGCCGTTGATAATACATATTCAAACCTGATCCATCAGACCTTTAATTTCCCACAAGAGGGATTTGAAGTAAAGGATGATCAATTGTACTTTAATGAAATACCCTTGATGGATATTATCAAGCAATATGGCACTCCATTAAGGATCAGCTATTTACCTAAAATTTCGTCACAGATCCAAAAAGCCAAGCGTATGTTCAATGTGGCTATGGCAAAATCGGATTATAAAGGCAAATACTATTACTGTTATTGCACTAAGAGTTCGCACTTTAGTTTTGTACTCGACGAGGTGCTAAAAAATGAGTGTCATATTGAAACCTCATCAGCGTTTGACATCAATATTATCAAAGAACAATTTCAAAAAAAGGCCTTAAACAAAGATACATATATTATTTGTAATGGATATAAGCGCACCAATTACAAACAGAATATTTGCGAATTGATAAATGAAGGATTTAATGTGATACCGGTATTGGATCACTTGGATGAGATAGATTATTATAAAAAATATGCCAAGGTTGATAAAGTGGATATTGGAATTAGGATAAGTACCGAAGAAGAACCATCGTTTACATTTTATACTTCGCGTTTAGGAATTAGAGATTCGGAAATTCTAGATTTTTACAAAGAAAAAATTCAAACCAATCCTAAATTCAATTTAAAATTATTACACTTTTTTATCAATACCGGAATTAAGGATACTATTTATTATTGGACAGAATTAAATAAATGTTTGAGTATTTATAAAAGTTTGAGAGAAATTTGTCCGGGTTTAAATTCGCTCAACATTGGTGGAGGAATGCCAATTCGTACTTCTTTAGCATTTGAATACGATTACGAATACATGGTAGAAGAGATCATTTCGCAGATAAAAATATTTTGTACGGATAATGAAATTCCCGAACCAAATATTTTTACTGAATTTGGTTCGTATACCGTTGGCGAAAGTGGTGCCACTTTATACAGCATCATTGATCAGAAAAAACAAAATGATCGCGAAACATGGTATATGATCGATAGTTCTTTTATTACAACACTTCCGGATACTTGGGGAATTAATCAGCGATTTATTTTATTAGCCATAAATAATTGGGATAAGCCATATATTCCTGTGAACTTGGGCGGACTCACCTGCGACAGTATGGATTATTATAATACCGAAGCGCATACCAATCAGGTATTTTTACCAAAGGTGGAAGAAAAACAAAAAGTGCCTTTGTATCTTGGATTTTTTCATACCGGCGCATATCAAGAAGCATTGAGCGGATATGGCGGCACGCAACATTGTTTAATTCCTGCTCCAAAACATGTATTGATCGATCGCGATGAAGAAACGGGAGAGATATCTACGTGGTTGTTTGCGAAAGAACAGAGTTATAAGAGTATGTTGAAGATATTGGGTTATTAATAGTTTAAAGTTGGAAAGTTAGAAAGTTGGAAAGTTTTGTGCTGCCCCACTTTCAAACTTTCGAACTTTTTAACTTTCCAACTCAACTCTTTAATTCTATGCAGAACGTCGTCCCCTTACCGATCTCACTATCACTTACAAATATTTTCCCATCGTGATAATTCTCGATAATGCGTTTGCACAAACTTAAACCTAATCCCCAGCCTCTTTGTTTGGTGGTATAACCGGGTTTAAATACTTCGTTGAATTTATTTTTTGAAATGCCTTTGCCTGTATCGCTGATGAAGATCTTTACTTGCTCCGGTTTTTCGATCATGATAATTTTTAACGTGCCTTTTCCATCCATAGCATCTACGGCGTTCTTACACAAATTCTCAATTACCCATTCGAATAATGGTCCTGATAAATTTACCATTATTGGATGATCGGGTAATTTAATTTCGAAGTTTATATTTTTTGATGTGCGCTTTTTTAAATAATTAATGCTCTTGTCTAAAAGTCCAACTATATCTTCAGGAACTAAAGTTGGTTGCGATCCAATTTTCGAAAAACGATCGGTGATGGTATTTAAACGCATCACATCGTTTTGCATTTCGTTTATGATTTCGGGATCAACACCTAAGCCTTTTAAATGTTCGTTCCATGCAAGGAGAGAAGATAGAGGAGTTCCTAATTGATGTGCAGTTTCTTTACTCATTCCAACCCATACCTGATCTTGTTCGGCTTTGCGCGCGGTACTAAATAAAATATATGCGATCAATAAAAATAAACCTATCACACCAAATTGCACGTAAGGATAATATTTTAATTGCGTCAATAAATTTGATTGCGCGTAAAAGATATAATTAATAGTTCCTTCGCCAAGATCAATTTCAATGGGCGTATTCTCACTGCTTAATTCATCTAATTTTGTCGCAAGTTTCTCGGGAGTGTTAATACTTAAACTATCTACTTTACCAAAGGAGATCATTGTTGTTTTATTATTATCCATGTAAATAACAGGAACCTCCGCAGAATTTACGGCCACCTCAGCAATAAATGATTTTATCAAACTATCAAAAACTAATTTGATATCATTGAATACTCGGCTATCTTTATAATACAAATATTGTTTGGTGGTTTTGTAAACTTGGATCTCAACGGGCGGATACATGGTCTTCATTAATTCCAATTCCTTTTTCATGTACTCGGCATCTTTTTCTTTTTCGGGATCAAAATTCTTTTTAGCAGTGATCTGATCTTTTTCATCGGCCAAAATAATTGGAACGGTTGTATTATCTTCTAAAACATACAATAAAAAATTAAACGTTGAATTAGAATTATCTTTGGTAAGTTGCTCGGTAGTTTTGGCGTAAAGAACTGCTTTCTTGCGTTCTTCCAATTTCATTTTCTCGAATAAAGTATTGGTAAATTTTACGAGGTTAGCTTTTTTCTGAACGGCATCGGCCCATAATTTTACTTTGCGGCGTTCATCTTCTGCAATACGTTTTACCAAATTATTAGTATACCACAACGAACATATCACAATAATAAAAGCCGCTATTGCCAATAGCCATTTCCATTTTTGTTTACGTGAGTAGATGTTCATTTTATATCAAGGTCGCACTTCGACTTCGCTCAGTGTGACACCGTAGGTTAATAACGTTAAATTTAACACATTATTATCAAATAAAAAGCCTCCTTGCATTCACAAGGAGGCTCTTTCATTCGAAAAGATCTATTAATGATGGTGATGTCCGCCTTTTCCGTGAACATGGCCATGATCAAGCTCTTCAGCGCTTGCTTCTCTTACCTCTAATATTTCGCCAACAAAATGAAGATCATTGCCTGCTAAGGGATGATTAAAATCCATTTTCACATGTGCATCAGAGATATTCAATACTCGTCCAATCAATTTATTTCCTTCTGCATCATGCATCTCAATATCATTACCAACAAAAACGCGTTGTGTATCAAATTTACCATCCACAATAAATGCTTGCTTATCTATATCAATAATATAATCTTGTTCAACAATTCCGTAACCATCCGCTGCATTTACTCTAAAATCAAATTTATCGCCTACTTTTTTGTTCAATAAATTCTGTTCAAAATCGGGCAACAACGAACTCATTCCGTATATGAATGCGAAAGGATGATCAGCATCTGTTTGCTCAATTAATTCTTCGGTTCCTCCATTTTTGCTTGCAGTTAGATGATAACTTACCACCGCTACTTTGTTTTCTGTGATTGTCATTTGTTTTGTTTTTTATTAAAAAATTAAGCCATTCGCTTTTTACCGAATGGCTTATTACGGCTGCAAATTTATAAAAATATTTTAATTGAAAGAATTCTTCGCAGCTCCGCTGCTTAGGTATTTTTTAGCCACGAATTTCACTAATTAACACTAATCTATGTGCTTAGATTTCACTAAGCTGTGCGTGCTAATCAAACACAGTTTACACAAAGATCAGTGTAATTTTTGTAAACCTAGATTCGTGGAAATTCGTGGAATTAGTGGCAAGATATGATCCTCGGCGAAGCCGAGGCTGCAGGGTAATTTAACTCAGATCAAATTTTATACCCTGTGCCAATGGCAAATTAGAGCCATAATTAACGGTATTGGTTTGTCGGCGCATATAGGCTTTCCAAGCATCCGAGCCGCTTTCGCGTCCGCCCCCTGTTTCTTTTTCGCCTCCAAATGCCCCGCCAATTTCGGCCCCGCTAGTTCCAATATTTACGTTGGCAATTCCGCAATCGCTTCCTGTTGAACTCAAAAATAATTCGGCTTCACGCACATTTAAGGTCATAATAGCACTTGATAAACCTTGGGGAACACCATTTTGTAAGTCGATGGCTTCTTCAATGGTTTTATATTTTATCAAATACAAAATTGGCGCAAATGTTTCGTGTTGTACAATGCTCATCTCATTTCTTGCTTCTACAATGGCAGGTTTTACATAACAACCGCTTTCGTAACCTTTTCCATCGAGTACACCGCCTGGGACAACAATTTTTCCTCCTTCAGTGATGGCATTTTCAATAGCACTCATGTAATTTCTTACGGCATCTTTATCAATTAACGGACCAACATGATTTTTTTCATCTAATGGATCGCCGATCTTTAATTGCGCATATGCTTTTACTAATTTCTCTTTTAATTTATCAAAAATACTTTCGTGAATAATTAAACGGCGAGTGCTGGTGCAACGTTGTCCTGCTGTTCCCACTGCGCCAAACACCGCACCAATGATGGCCATATCAAGATCGGCATTTGGTGTAACGATAATAGAATTATTTCCACCCAGTTCTAAAATTGATCTTCCAAAACGCTCTGCCACTTTTGTTCCCACAATTTTTCCCATGCGTGTTGATCCCGTTGCCGAAACTAATGGCACATGAACATCAGTAGATAAATATTCGCCGACTTTAAAATCACCATTGATGATGCAAGAAATTCCTTCCGGTAAATTATTTTCTTTTGCTACTTCATTCCAAATATGTTGACAAGCAACAGAACACAAAGGTGTTTTTTCGGAAGGTTTCCAAATACATGTATCTCCGCTTATCCAAGCCAACGCCGTATTCCAAGCCCATACAGCCACCGGAAAATTAAAAGCGCTAATAATTCCAACAACACCAAGCGGATGCCATTGTTCCATCATGCGGTGATTTCCGCGTTCGCTTTGAATGGTTAAACCGTAAAGTTGACGAGATAAACCAACAGCAAAATCACAAATGTCTATCATCTCTTGCACTTCGCCCAAACCTTCTTGATATGATTTTCCCATTTCGTAGGAAACTAATTTTCCGAGCATTGCTTTTTTTGCACGCAATTTATCGCCGAACTGACGCACATATTCGCCGCGCTTTGGTGCGGGAATTGCTCTCCAATATTTAAATGCTGTTGTAGCAGCTGTAATAATTTTTTGGTAATCGGCTTTTGTGCCCGTTCTTACTTTTGCAATTAATTTTCCGTCAACCGGACTATATGATTCAATTACGTCACCCGTTGCAAACCAATTTGAACCGGTGCTGCAGCCATCATTCACTTCTTTGATCCCTAATGCTTTTAGAACGTTGTGCATATGATAAATTTAGGTGTCTAATTTACACATAAGTTCTATTAAAAGGAATAATTAGTTATATTTATTTCCTCTAATAATGAAACGAAAACTTCTATTTATCTTAAATCCAAAAGCCGGAAAAGGCAGAGCCATAGATCTGCATGATCTTATAAAAAGCTCTGTGCCAAAGGAAATGGAATACTCAATAGAAGTATTCAATACTTCGGAAGAATTTGAGAAAATAATTTCTACACTTCATACTCAACACTATACCGATGCTATTGCAGTTGGAGGCGACGGTACCATTAATTCGGTTGCTAAAAATTTAGTTGGCAATGAAATTACTTTGGGTATAATTCCGCAAGGATCAGGAAATGGTTTGGCAAGAACATTGGGAATTTCGATGGATATTAAAACATCTATTGAAGATATTATCAAAGGAAAAAAAGCAAAGATCGATCATGGAACGGTGAATGATATTCCGTTCTTTTGCACTAGTGGAATTGGATTTGATGCTCATATTGGGAATTTATTTGCTCTGTCGAAAAAACGCGGATTGAAAAGTTATGTGAAAATAACACTTAGGGAAATTTTGAGATACAAATGCAAAAATTATGTGATAAGATTGAATGGAGAAGAATTAAAACGCAAAGCCTATTTAATTACCATTGCAAACGCAGGTCAGTACGGTAACGATTTTTACATTGCGCCCCAAGCAAAATTAACGGATGGGAAATTTCATGTCGTAGTTTTAAAACCCTTTAATTTTTTTAGTGCCTTTGGTATTTTCGTAAAAGTACTAAGGGGAAAAGCTGACAGATCTAGACATATAGAAACTTTTGTGACCGACAAATTAACCATCGAGCGCGAGGGAAAAGATGATATCCACTTTGACGGAGAACCTGAATTTCAGGGCGAAAAACTGGACTATATTTGTCATCACCAACAATTGAATGTGATCGTTGGGCAAAAATTCAAAACAAATTAAAAAACGCCTCGGCTACGCCGAGGCTATTCATTTTTGCCACGAATTACACGAATTTCACTAATCTGTGTTTATTAAAATTACACTGATCTGTGTGTAAACCGGATCTATTAACAAACACAGATTAGTGAAATCAGATCACGCGAATCAGAGAAGCAATACACACAGATTGGTGAAAATTAGTGAAATTCGTGGCTAAAAAGATCTGAGCAGCGTAGCTGCGATGAATTCTTGTGATAAGGAAACGTGTTTGGTACATTTGTTTGCATGCTAATTTCTCTTTATTTATATTTATAATAAAATCAAACATCATGATCAAACAATTTTTTATTCTTGCCACATGTTTAGCACTGTATAGTTGTTCGGGTGGCTTTAATAAGGGCATTAAAAAAGATCTTTCAACGGGTTTAACTGCAGCTTACAATGGTTTTTCTGTAAATGAAGTTTATTTAATGTTGGATGGGCAACGCGCAGGCAGCAATAAAGTTGTTTTAGGAAAAAAAGTAGTTGTGGTAGCCAATGGTGTTGATTATTTTGGAGTAGAGAAAGGAAAAGTATTTCCGGGTTGCAGTATTATTTTAGCTGATAAAAGCGGCACTGAACTTTTGAACTTGCCTGATGCATTTGAACATTTAAAAGGAGGTATTAGCGCCAATGAAGCAAGTACCTTGCAAGCCGAATTAAATACAGGTCAGCCAATGTTGGTGGGCGAAAAATATCTTCTCAAGATCAGGTTCTATGATCGTATAACTAAAGAGAATGAGATAAAAGCGGAAGTAATTTTAGAAATGACAGGATCGTAAAAGTTTATTCCTGATCAAGTTTTTTGATGTAATTTAAAAAAAGTTCCATTGCTTTTCGTTTATCATCATTTAAATTATAATCGATGCGTTGGGTTAAATATTCCAGCGCTTTTTCTTTTGATAAAGTTAAATTTCCGGCATTCTCGTTGATAGCATCTCCTATATGATCTACTCCATATTTTAAAACGGAATTGAATTCTTTTATAAAACTTTCATTCACTTTTTCGGTACTCACCCAAGCGGCAAATACAAATGGGAGTCCGGTAAATTTGAACCATTCCTCTGCCAGATCATATTCGTAATTGTATTTTCCATTAAGATCAAAAGTGCGATCGCCAATAACAACCGAGGCATTTTTATGTTTGGTATCTTTTTCAAAACCCGGAATAGCGTCCACATACTTCGGAGTTATCTTCCAAAAAAATTTGCATAAAACTTTTGTGAGTGTGATGGAAGAACGCGATTGATAATCCAAGGTGATACTTTCGATATGATGTAAAGGAACTTCGCTGTATAATTTTACACTGTCAACTTTTTTAAAAGCTCCAATGCAAAGATCTGTCTCTATAAAATAACCTTGCAATTCACTTAGCAAAGCTACCGGAACAAGAGCAAGATCAACTTGCTTGTATTTGAGTTTTTGGGCGCAAATGCTTGGGATATCCTCTTGCAGAACTATCTGCTTTATTAATTCACTTCGTTTTAATGCCCACTTAAAAGGCAGAGTATTAGTATAGTTAACAATGGATATTTTTATCTTGTTCAAAACGGTGTAAAAGTAACAAGAATCGTTTAGTAAATAAACTTTAATTTTACATTCCGGTCAGTTCGAGCGAAGTAGATAAAAAGACCATTTACCCTTCGACTCCGCTCAGGGTGACACGGCCTAACAAACGCTTGTAATGAGTAAGGATAAATACGATCTGCGCGGTGTTTCGGCTTCTAAGGAAGATGTGCATGCTGCTATTGCGAAGCTTGATAAAGGCCTTTTTCCTAAAGCATTTTGTAAAATTGTACCTGATGCCTTGAGTGGCAGCGATAAACATTGTTTGGTGATGCATGCGGATGGTGCGGGAACAAAATCATCCTTGGCTTATATGTATTGGAAACAAACCGGCGACCTCAGCGTATGGAAAGGAATTGCACAAGATGCGGTGATCATGAATGTGGACGATCTTATTTGTGTTGGAGCAACAAGCAATATTTTATTATCATCTACTATAGGAAGAAATAAGAATTTAATTCCTGGCGAAGTTATTTCTGCGATCATTAATGGAACAGAAGAAGTTCTTCAAAATTTAAGGGATAATGGTATTTCTATTTCTTCCACAGGAGGAGAAACTGCTGATGTGGGTGATCTTGTAAGAACTATTATTGTGGATAGTACGGTTGTTTGTCGAATGGAACGCAGCAATGTAATTTCTAATGATAACATTAAAGCAGGAAATGTAATTATTGGATTGAGTAGTTACGGAAAAGCAACTTACGAAAAAGAATATAACAGTGGCGTGGGCAGTAACGGACTCACCAGCGCGCGACACGATGTATTTAAAAAAGATCTTGCAAAGAAATTCCCGGAGAGTTTTGATAATGCTTTGCCTTCAGACGTTGTATACACAGGTGGATTAAATTTAACGGATAAAGTAGAAGTGAAATACCGCAATTCGAACGCGCAAGATATCACCGAAAAAATTGATGCTGCAAAATTAGTGCTCTCGCCTACTCGCACGTATGCGCCAATTGTGAAAAAAGTAATTGATGAATTGGGTACAAAAAATATCAATGGCATTGTGCATTGCAGCGGTGGTGCTCAAACCAAAGTATTGCATTTTTTAAATGATGGTTTGCATGTGATCAAAGATCACTTATTTGATGTACCTCCTTTATTTAAAACCATTCACGAGCAAAGTCATACCGACCCAAAAGAAATGTATAAGGTGTTCAACATGGGACATCGTATGGAGTTTTACGTGAACGAAAAATATGCCATTGATATCATCTCAGTTGCAAAAGCATTTAATGTAGAAGCAAAAATTATTGGAAGAGTTACCGAAGGAAAAGGAAAAATGGTAACTGTGAAAAGTGCGTTCGGCACATTCGAGTACAAATAATAAACCCCAACCTTTCGGCAGGGGTTTCAAATTAGCTTTTATTGCACGACATTATTATGAGATATCGCAAGCAGTAACAACGCTTGATCCAAGTACTGTTGCACTTGCATCGCCTTCGTTACATTTTGCTTCAGCATCTTTCTTGGTCATCTTCCCGGTAGCAGCAGACGCCGTTGTAACCACTGATACTCCAGAAGTGGTAGTAGTTGTAGTACATTTACAAGTGTAATCTTTTTTGCAAGAAGCAAATGCTAAGCCTGCAAGAACAACAGTTAATAGTGTAATTTTTTTCATAGTGTTTGTTTTAGTATAAACTCAAATATAATGGTTTATCCGAACTATTGGAAACGTAGTTCTAAATCGTTTATTTTCAGTGGTTTAATTTTTTCTCCTCGCCTTCCCCAGATCTTGAGTAAAATAAAGAAATAAAAAAGCCGTCACATAAATTGTGACGGCTTTTTAAGTTTGTTCTCTAAGTATTACTTCACTTCACATTTATAATCATCTGTATAGGTAACCATATTGGTTGCCGTTCCAACTGACTTTGTTTGAACCGCAGTATAATCATAACATTGGTTGATCTCTCTGAATTCTTTCTTCTTTTGTTTGTCAATAGTTGTTTTAACTGTTTTAGATGTAGTTGCAGTACCTGCAGATGAAACAGCAGTATTAGTAATTGTGCAGTCGCAAGTACGTTCTTTTCTACAAGCTACGGTTACTGCTACAGCAACAATAGCGATCAATATAATTTTTTTCATGTTCTTTCTCATTATTTAAGTTTACAATCATCTACAACAGTGCTCACAAAAGTTCCCGTAGTAGTTACTACAGTTGATTTTTGACACCATGTTTTGGCTTCTGAGCCTTTAATTTCTCTTATTTCATACTTCACTACAGGATCTGTATTAGATATAGAACCCGGTACATTGTTGGAAGTAGTTTCGGTGCACTCGCACTCACGTTCTTTTTTGCAAGCAGCGAAAGCTAAGCCTACAAAAACAATAGATAAAATCGCTATTTTTTTCATATTTTTTAAAATTTTGATTAAAGGTAATGATAATAAAACAGTAAAAAAGTTAAATTAAGGTTATTGAATTGTAGCATGCTTAAGTAAATGATAGTCAGTTACTTGATTCGAGAAACATGAAGTTGTTTTTAAAAGAAAATAGAACGAAGATCCTAGCTGCCTTTGAATGAAGCTTTTCGTTTTTCGAGGAATGCATTTACACCTTCTCTAAAATCACCGGTGCCAAAACTCTTTCCAAACTCTTCAATTTCTACTTCATAACCATTGAGTTTAGAATTATATCCTGCATTGATCACTTTAATGGCTGTTTTAATTGCGGTAGGACTCTTTGTTTGAATTTTAGAAGTGATCTCGAAACATTTGTTCAATAATTCATCTTGTGTAGTAACATAATTTGCAAGGCCCCATTTTAATGCATCTTGTGCGCCGATCATATCTGCAGTCACTATCATTTCAAATGCTTTCCCTTTTCCAACCAATTGCGCTAAGCGTTGTGTTCCTCCATAACCCGGTACTAAACCTAAACTTACTTCGGGTAATCCCATTTTAGCATTATCGCTCACAACACGAATATGACACGCCATTGCTAATTCTAATCCTCCGCCTAATGCAAAACCATTTACGGCTGCAATTACAGGCTTAGTAAAATTCTCAATGAAATTAAATATCTTAAAATGCCCAATAGAACTTAATTGTTTTCCTTGTTCAACCGAATAATTGGCAAACTCCGCAATGTCGGCACCGGCCACAAATGCTTTTTGCCCTGCGCCTGTTATGATAACAGAATTCACTTCTTTTAGATTCTCAGCTTCTATTAAAGTTTCATGAAGGTCCTCAATTGTTTGCTTGTTAAGCGAATTCAATTTATCGGGACGATTAACGGTTATTACAAGTACACCATTTTTTATTTCGGCTAATACTAATTCAGAAGTCATTATCATTTTGTAAAATAATTATAAGGGCAAATATAGGTTTAATAGACTCTAATGAAAGAAAAGTTATAAACCGCCGAAACTTTAAAAAGATTTTGTTAAAAGAGATCACTTATCCTTGTAAATGACCATATTGATGATCCCTTGCGTTGGCGTGGAATTATCGCTGAGTGTAACCACAAATGGTTTGCGCTGTCCTTCGTAACAATTGTAAACAACTGCTCCTTGGTCCTCAATAGGATTTGGTAATTTATTAGCGTAATAATCTTTCAGATCACAAAATAAATACGAACTCAATTCAAGATCGGTGCAATTGATCTGAACATTTATTTCTTCTAAGCTATCGTTGTTAATGGTATAATCAATAGAATATGTTGTTGTACTATCGGCAACATACTCAAAGTACAAACGGTTCTTTTCCGCTTCTACAGGTTGAACTGTTTCGGTGGTTTTGATATCCGCTATTTTTGCATTCAATTCCAAACCGCGAAACACACCTTTTTTCGAACGTACTATTTCGTCCATTAATGGATGAAATCCTTCGAAAATGCGCTTCTTTTCCACAACTTCCTCTTTCTTTTCGTTACCACAGGCAACAACTCCAAAAAGAAGAAGAATAGGAAAAAAATATAGAACTAAACGTTTCAAATAATTGTTTTTATAAATATACTAATTATTTTCTGCTTCTGCATTGGCCTTTGTTTTTTCGGGACGCATTTGCGGGAAGAACAATACTTCTTGAATGCTGCTTTGATTGGTTAAAAGCATGGTGAGCCTGTCTATTCCAATTCCAATGCCCGATGTAGGTGGCATGCCATATTCGAGCGAACGTAAAAAATCATGATCAATGAACATGGCCTCATCATCGCCGCGTTCTTGTAATTTTAATTGCTCTTCAAATCGCTCGCGCTGATCTAAAGGATCATTTAATTCGGTATAAGCATTCGCAATTTCTTTACCATTTACCATCAATTCAAATCGTTCAACCAATCCTGCTTTACTGCGATGTTTTTTTGTGAGCGGACTCATCTCAACAGGATAATCAATAATGAATGTTGGTTGTATATAATTTGCTTCGCACTTGGCACCAAAGATCTCGTCGATGAGTTTTCCTTTTCCAAAACTTGGTTCGGCATGAATGCCTAATTTTTTACACACATCGCGCAAGCCTGCTTCATCCATCGTTGAGATATCAATTCCGGTATGTTCTTTTATGGCATCGTACATGCTAATACGCTTGAACGGCGCTTTGAAATCGATTTTTCTTTCACCCACAGTTAGCTCTGTTGTTTGGTAAAGATCAGTAACAACTTTCTCTAATAATTTTTCGGTGAAATCCATCATCCAATTATAATCTTTGTACGCCACATAAAATTCCAAAACAGTAAATTCGGGATTATGTGTGCGATCCATTCCTTCATTACGAAAATCTTTTGC
Source organism: Sphingobacteriaceae bacterium (assembly GCA_023251775.1). GTDB lineage: Bacteria > Bacteroidota > Bacteroidia > B-17B0 > Aurantibacillaceae > Aurantibacillus. The sequence goes on from JAHEYC010000001.1 coordinate 73,011, forward strand.
GAATTCGTATACGCCATCAAAACCTCCAACGATCAATCGTTTTAAATATAATTCGTTAGCGATGCGCAAATACAAAGGGATATCTAAAGCATTGTGATGCGTCATGAACGGACGAGCCGCTGCGCCACCCGGTATGCTTTGTAAGATTGGGGTTTCTACTTCCAATAATCCTGCATTGTTCAATACAGTTCGAATGGATTGCATGATCTGCGTGCGTTTTTTAAATGTATCGCGCACTTGCGGATTGATGATGAGATCAACATAACGTTGACGAAAACGAAATTCGGGATCGCTTACTTCATCAAATGAATTTCCTTCTTCATCTGTTTTTACAATGGGTAATGGACGTAATGCTTTTGATAAAATTTTTAAAGACGTTACGTGTAACGAGATCTCGCCGGTTTTTGTAGTGAACACATAACCTTCCACACCAATGATATCTCCAATATCAATTAATTTTTTCCAAACAGCATCGTACAAAGTTTTATCTTCTCCCGGACAAATATCATCGCGACGAATATACAATTGAATTCGTCCGCTCGAATCTTGAATAACTGCAAAGCATGCTTTACCCATATCGCGAACACTCATTACGCGACCGGCCATTGAAAGATCTTTGTAATTCAATTTATCGCGCTCATAATTTTCTTTGATGTCTAAAGCGCTTGCATTTATTTTGAATTCTTCGGGAGGATATGCATCAATTCCTAATTTGCGGAGTTCGGCCAACTTCTCTCTTCTCAGTATTTCTTGTTCACTTAATTCGGGTGTCATATAAAAAATTTACATGCAAAAATACGTGATTTGTGTGCAAGCCCTTAGTGAGTTTGAGAATTATTGAAAAGTTTAATCAAAAAAGTATTGGATCAAGAATTCATTTTACGATCATTATATATAATTGATTTACAGCTATTTAAGACCTGCTTCATTCATTTCTCTAATAAGGAAATTTATGATAATGAATAACGATGTAGAGATAGTTGAAGGTCCATAAAGCGATTCTTACACAGAATAAAATTCTTGCTACATTAGTAACCTTAGAAAAATGACCAAGTTAAGTGAGAACGATTTTGCGCGACTAGCTTCTTTTCCGGAACAAAATCCAAATCCTGTTATTGAAGCCGATCTGGACACAGGAAAGATAACCTATTGCAATAGTTCAACTCGGAAATATTTTCCGGATATCATGGAAAAAAATGCGGATCATCCATTATTTAATAACATTAAACAACATTTAAAAGAGCGTAAAGATTTCAATTGCGAAACAATTATTGATGATCACATCTTTGAGCAGAAAGTTTTTTTTATTCCCGATAGTAAATTGATAAGAGTATACTCGCACGATATTACGGAACGAAAAAGAACTGAAAAAAGTTTAGGACGCTTAGCTTCTTTCCCCGAGCAAAATCCATCACCTATTATTGAGATCAACTTGCAAAAAAGCATCACTTACACAAATATCGCGTGCCGAAGTAATTTCCCTGATCTTCAAGAGCGCACTTTTGATCATGAATTACTCGCGCCTTTAAAAGCTAATTTCGAAAAATTAAAGAGTGGTGAAATAACAAATTATTCGCAAGAATTGTTCATTAATGATACATACTATATGCAGCGCGGAAGTTTCTTAAAAGAATATGACGTGATACGAATTTTTAATTTGGACATCACTCAGCAAAAAGAAACTGAGGAGATAATTCGCGAAAAGAATAAAGACATAACAGATTCTATTAATTACGCCAAAAGGATACAAGCAGCAATATTACCTTCAACAGAATTAATTAAAGATCATTTACCGCAAAGTTTTATTTTATATCAGCCAAAAGATATTGTGGCAGGAGATTTTTATTGGATGGAATGTTTGGATGATACAATATTTATTGCGGCTGCAGATTGTACAGGTCACGGCGTGCCTGGAGCAATGGTGAGTGTAGTTTGTAGTAATGCGTTAAACAGATCGGTAAAAGAATTTGGTTTACGCGACACAGGGAAAATATTGGATAAAGTAACCGATCTGGTAATTGAAACGTTCGAAAAAAGCGATGTTGATCTTAACGACGGAATGGATATCTCATTACTTGCCTTGAACAAAAAGACCAAACAGATCCAATGGAGTGGCGCTCACAATTCGTTATGGTATTTTGAAAATTCAGAATTCAAAGAGGTAAAAGCCGATAAACAACCCATTGGGAATTATTTCGATCGCAGAGCATTCTCAACGCATCACATTAAGTACAATGATGGTGATATGTTCTATTTATTTACCGATGGTTATGCCGATCAGTTTGGAGGAGAACGCGGCAAGAAATTTACTTACAAACGTTTGAACGAACTCGTTTGTTCTATTCATAAAAGTGATATGAATTCGCAGGAGCAAACGCTAAGATCAACTTTTTTAAATTGGAAAAATGAACTTGATCAGATCGATGATGTTACGATCATAGGAGTAAGGGTGTAATTATCAATTGATCAAGATGATCTTCTTGGTTGCAAGAAGCTTTCCGTTTTGCATGACTCTTACAAAATAAACTCCCGGTGGCATGGTCGCGCATTCAATAGTTGTACTTTGTCCGGAAACTCCGTTGATCTGTTTTACTTCTTGTCCAAATGTATTTACCAAACTTATGCTTGCTTCCGAAAGATATTTATTGGTGTAGAGAACCGTTTGTCCATTAAACGGATTTGGGAAAACTTGCAATGAAAAATTTTCCAAGAATGCTGAATTCTCAGGAACAGATATCACATTTCCCCAACTATAAAATACAGGAACGCTATTTATAAGATTGATGGTATAATTTCCTGCAACACTCACCGAAGTTTGTTGAATGATAGAATCGCACACACTATTGCTGGTGGTACCAACACATGTTGTAGGAATATTCCACATGTATAATTGCCCGGTGCCATTCACTACAATATTATCGTTAGCATTAGTAGACCAAACAGCATTCAATCCAAGAGGTGTTATGGAATAATGATAAAGCGCAGGATTACTTTCGGTAACTCTAACTACTGCATCGGCGTTAGGATTGCTGAACACCGTTTGAGAAAGGAATCGATATACATGGAACGATGGTTTTCGTTTATTTCCCAATGACATCAGATCTATATCGCCAAATGGCGCTCCCCACGCAGGATATTCGGTTGGTAAATTCCAATGGATCTTTTTGACATCGCTTTCAAAAGCGGTCATCACATGATACACAACATAAGATGCATTATCCCGAACAAGCGACACAGGTAATTTCCCATCCATGTCTGTTCCGGGATGACCAATATTTTCGCAAGCCGGACAAAACGGTCCGCCACCTTCCATGAAGGTAATAGGTTTTCCAAATGTGGAATCTTTAGCCCATCGCACAAAATCTTTTGTGAATTGGTATCTTCCATATTGATGAATATCTACTTCATCGGCCAATGCATTTTTAAAAATGTGCATCACATTCCTTCTACTTGGTAAAAATTTTGGTGCCACCGACACAGAAGATTGTGTAAGGGTTGCAGTATTTGTGCAACTATTACTATTTACGCATAAGGTTGTAACGCTTGCAGATAAATATCCATCATAAAAAGCCATCGACTGAAAACGTATATCCATTCCGGCGTAGCTAACTGTGCTTGTTGGTTGCGCCGCTTTAATTGTATTATAGGTCATCTTCTCCAACTTTACAAAGTCTTGCGCATACTGAAGATTCATATCGCTAAATCCTGCATCGCACCAAACGCGATCCCACTCCTGACCAATAATGTGCCATTCGGTTACAGGGAAAGCAAGAGCCATTGGAATATCGTTGTTGCCATCCATATCATAACGCTCAACAAGCGCTGTAATAAAATTCTTCCATAAGGTTGTATCACTTCCTACAACAAGCCAATTCGATTTATTGTCGCCACCACTAACAGTAGATGAATAATCGCACGTACTTGTTATGGTATATGCGTTTGTATATGGATGCGTACAACTTACTGTGATCATTGGATGTATGCCTCTATTAATATATTGAGTGATCAATGAATCAGTGAATGTCCAAGTATAAGTTGATACAGGTGTTGGTTGGATATCTTTCCAATTGATATAAGTAACTGCACCGTATGCACCCAATGCTCTTACATTAACACTATTACCATTGCTGTAAAATCGGTCATGCATTTGAGCATTAGCAAAAGAACATAGTACTATTAGAACAACAGATAATAATATTCTTTTGCTCACCTTTTGTTTTTTAAAACCAAGGTGTTCGCGAATCTTCGATTTCATGATGTTAGGTTTTGATATATAAAAATAAGGAAAATAATGTCTTCTCCAAGTTAATTAAAGATGCAAGCGGATCTTTAACATTTTGATCGATGTTCTATTTGAACCAACCGCTATACATCAAATAATTATTCGCGATCCTATTGATCTCGCCGCTAATTAATTCTTGAGAAATATCTTTTATTTTTTTTGCGGGAACTCCGGCAAAGATGCAACCGCTCGGAACAATTGTTCCTTCTGTTACAACAGCACCTGCAGCAATTATGGTATTACTTCCTATCTCAACATTATCCATTACAATAGCGCCCATTCCTATCAATACATTATCATGAACTTTGCATCCATGTACAATAGCATTATGTCCCACCGAAACATTATTTCCCAACTGCAATTTTGTTCCCGCTTGTCCTTCCTTTAAATTTTCATACGTGCAATGTAATACCGCGCCATCTTGTATATTCACTTTATTTCCAATGCGAATACTATTTACATCACCTCTAATAACGGCATTGAACCAAACGCTGCAATCATTTCCCATAATAACATCACCACAAATAGTGGCATTAGGTGCCAAAAAACAATTATCTCCCCATTGAGGATTGATATCTTTTACTGAAAGTATAAGTGCCATAAAGTAAATTTTAATGTAAAACTAAGAAAGTATTTTTAGCATTGGTCGCTTGTGTTCTAAAAACAATGCAAAGGCACGCCCTTAATTTTATCTGTTAAAAAGACTAATTAGTCGAAAATTAACCTGGATTAATATCCACAATTGCCTGTGAGAATTGCTTTTGCCTTTTTGATGGCGTATTTTCATAAGGAATAAAAACCTATAGAATGAGATCAATTTACACCTCACTTATTTTAGTTGTATTTTTTAATTTTTCGAACGCCCAAAACTGGGCCGAGATGATGCAACGTCCGGATGGTAATTTTTACCAAATACAAACTGCTTTTAATCAGTATTGGCAAGGTAAGGATATCACCGAAAAAGGAAAAGGATACAAAGCTTTCAAACGTTGGGAAAATTTTACCGAGCGACGCGTATATCCAAGTGGTGATCTTGCGCAATTGAATTTAACTTCAAAAAATTATCGCGAATGGCTAGCGAACAACTCAAGTTATATTTACGAGAGTCCAAAAAATGTTGGTAAATTAAGTACGCCAAGTAATATGATCGCTTCTACCACTTGGACAGCTATTGGACCAATGGGACCAATTAGCGGAAGTGCAGGCGGACAACTTTTAAAATCAGGTAGAATTTGTTTTGTTTCTATTTCGCCAACGAATTCAAATGTATTATTTATTGGTGCGCCTTGCGGAGGTTTATGGAAATCGGTTAATGGCGGAGCAAATTGGACAACTAACACTGATAATTTTCCGGTAACAGGTTTTTCTGATCTTGCATTCGATCCAACAAATACAAACATCATGTACGCTGCAAGCGGAGATGGTGATGCAGGAGATTCGTATTGCGATGGCGTTTACAAATCAACCGATGGAGGAACAACATGGGTGATGACAGGATTAACTTTTCCTATCACAAGTGGTGTACGCATCCGTCATATGGTTGTAAATCCTTCTAATCCGCTCATTGTAATTGCAGTTGCCAGTAATGGTGTTTGGCGCACGGCGAATGGTGGAACAACTTGGACACAATACTTAAGCGGCACAGGTTTATTCGATATTGAATTCCAACCCGGAAATCCAAATACAGTGTATTGTACCGGAACAACATTCCGTGTTTCTAATGATGGTGGAATTACTTGGGTACAGATAAGTAATGGTATTCCAACAGCAGGTAGTAATCGCATGGCTATTGCAGTAAGTCCTAATAATCCAAACTATGTTTGGGTAGTTGCAGGTAGCAGCGCCAACAGTGGATTGCTTGGAATTTATAAGTCAACCAATGCCGGTGTGGCTTTCACACAAATGACAACTACACTTAATTTACTTGGATATAATACCTTAGGAAATGATGTTGGTGGTCAGAGCTGGTATGATCTAGCTATCGCATGTTCACCATTAAATGTGAATGAAGTAGTAGTTGGTGGTGTAAATGTTTGGAGAACAACCGACGGAGCTGTGAGCTGGGGAATATACGGACACTGGACCGGAAGTGGTGCGCCATTTACGCACGCCGATCAACACGATCTTGAATACGAAGCAGGCGGTAATTTATTTAATTCAAATGACGGGACCGTTTACAGAAGGAATGGCGCTGTGTGGCAAGAAATTTCGGGCACAATAAATATTTCTCAGATCTACAAAATTGGTTTGTCGGCAACAACTGCAAATCTTTGGATCACCGGTCACCAAGACAACGGAACAAGCACATGGAATGGCGCAACTTATACCGCGCGTATGGGTGGTGATGGAATGGATTGTTTTATTGATTGGTCGAATAACAATAATATGTGGGCCGAATATTACAATGGTCAATTCGAAAAATCTACTAATGGCGGATTGAGTTGGAGCGCTTGCGTAACGGGAATGTCGGGCGGAGCACCTTGGGTAACTGTGTGGAAACAAGATCCAACAGTTGCAACGCGTTTATATTCCGGCAGACAAAATATGTTCGTTTCAAATAACTCAGCAACAAACTGGACACAATTAACCGCGTTACCTGCGGCAGGAAGTGTGGTTGAGTTTGCGATCGCAAAAACAAATAACCAAGTAATTTATGTTGTAAAAAGTAATAACGTATTTAAAACTACCGATGGTGGAACAACCTGGTCAACCATAACCGGAACAATTCCTATTGCCTCTGTTGGTTTACAAAATGTTTGTATAAGTCCAACCGATCCAAATAAAGTTTGGGTTGTAGCAGGAAATTATTCAGCAGGAAATAAAGTTTGGTATTCTAACAATGGCGGAGCAACCTGGACAAACTGGAGTGCTAATCTTCCAAATCTTCCCGGAAATTGTTTAGTATACGAAACAGGTTCGGGCGATCGCGTTTATGTGGGAATGGATGTTGGTGTTTATTATCGTGATCCTTCAACACCAAACTGGACACTATACAATGCAGGTTTACCAAATACACCATTAGCAGATATGGAAACATCTCCTGCCATGCCGGGAAAAATTGTTGCGGCTACTTACGGTAGAGGTGTTTATATTGTAGATTTTGCACCGGCTGCTCTTCCACCTGTAACATCATTTGCTTATAGTGGAACGATATGTGCAGGTGTTGCAAAAGTATTTAATGATAATTCAACGAACGGACCAAACGCCTGGAGTTGGAGTGTAACTCCGGCGGCAGGAGTTACAATTATTACACCGGCTTCGCAAAGTCCTACTATTACATTTGCAAATGCAGGAGCATATGTTGTTTCAATGACCGCTTCTAATGCAATTGGTCCGGGAAATACATTTACTATTCCTGTTACTGTAAATCCAAATCCAACCGTTACCATTGCAGCCTCTGCAAATACAATTTGTGCAGGATCACCTGTAACATTTACAGCAAGTGGCGCAAGTACATATGCATGGGCTTGTCCTGCTTCTTCTGTTTGTACGTATTTCCCAGCGAGCACAACTACTTATACATTTATGGGAACAAGTGCTGCAGGATGTACAGGTGTTGGATCGCGAACCGTAGTCGTACAATCAAGTATAACAGTAAATGCATCTGCAACGAGTACAACAATATGCGGTCCGCAATCAGTAACATTAAGCGCAAGCGGTGCAACAACATACACATGGCAACCGGGTAACCTTGTTGGAAGTGCTGTTGTAGTTAATCCTGCTGTAACAACAAATTATACAGTAACAGGAACATCGGGTGTTTGCAACAATACACAAATGCTAAGCATCACAGTTGGAACGAATATTTCGGTAAGTGCTGTTGCATCAAACACGGCAGTTTGCGGAACACAACCTGTAACATTAACGGCTGGCGGTGCTACAACCTATACATGGCAACCGGGAAATTTAAATGGAAGTTCGGTAGTTGTAAATCCAAGTTCGAATACAACGTACACTGTAAATGGAAGTACAGGATCGTGTAATGGTTCTAGTGTAGTTTCCATTGTGGTAAATAGTAATCCGGTTGTTTCGGCTACATCATCAAGTTCTTTGATATGCGCGGGAACTGCGGCCACATTATTTGCAACAGGAGGAACTACGTATTCGTGGAGTACAGGTCCAACAACATCAAGCATTGTGATATTCCCTGTATTAAGTACAACGTATGCTGTTACGGGATATAGTAATGGATGTTCAACTACATTTACGATGGTACAAAACGTAGCGTGGTGCACTGGTGTAAGCGAATATAATTCTGGAGCAAATTCTTACAAAGCGTATCCTAATCCATTCAGTGATGAGATAAAATTCATAGCAAGTGAATCTGTTGAAGTGACCATGTATAATTCGCTTGGTCAGATCATAAAGCAAACTACATTTAAAAATACAGGCACTATGCAAACAGGCGATCTTCCAAAAGCAGTTTATATTGTATTCATGAAAGGTGAGAGCGGAATAAAAACATTTAGAGTTGTTAAGGAATAAAAATAATTAAAAGAAAACCCTCCCGATGCATCGGGAGGGTTTTTTTGTTTTATATTAGTATCATAAATTATCACATGAAAAAAATCTACCTCGCAGCTTGTTTAAGCTTATTTATTTTTGAAGCGAATTCTCAAACATCTTTTTGGTACGAAGGATTTAATAGCGGGCCTTGTAGTAAAGGACAATCGGCAAATGCAACAATTGCAACACCAACTAATGGTGCTTGGGCTATTACGTCGTTCACTTTACCTTTTATGAATGGTCCGTATGCTAATGAATGGTACATAAGCGCCGAAGAACAAGGTCAGCCAATTAATGTATGTGGTGGAGTAACTTGCGGTGGGTTCAATAATAAAACGCTACACATGAGTTCCAATGTTCCGTTACCTCCTCCTCCGATCATTGATATTGGTACAGATTACGAATCCGGTCCGGGTAATAATACCAATAAGCGCGCCGAAACACCAATAGTAAATTGCACAGGAATAAAAAATGTTCAACTCAGTTTTGATCTTATTTATGGTGGCGTACCCAATTTTGATTACTGTGATCTTGAATATTCTGCCAATGGAGGCGCAACGTGGAGTGTACTCACAACCATGGCTGTTCCAAATAATTCTTTTTGCCCAACTATTGGCACATGGACATTTTACGCCATTGGTCTACCACCTTCCTTATCAAATAATCCAAATGTAAAAATTGGTTTTCACTGGTATAATAGCGATCCTGTAGGTGGAGATCTAAGTATTGGAATGGATAACGTTCAATTCTCGGAACTCACTATTGCTACTTCTGCAACGGTTGGATGTTTGACCGCAACATCTACTGCAAGCATCGCTAATGCTGCTATTGGTAATACAAGTTATACATGGTCGTCAATTCCAAATACCGTAACATTTACACCAATAACCGGATCAACAACAAGTATGCAATTCCCTGTAAACGGTACGTATACTTTGTTGGCTTACGGAAGTAATGTAGTTGGCGGCGTGGCAACCTCCACTGCCGAGAGTGTTGTGAACGTTGGCTTTGGAACAACTCCTATGGTAAATTGCACAAGCAATAATTCAGTGATCTGCACAGGTTCATCGGCAACATTAACCGGACTAAATGCTACAACGTACACGTGGAATCCGGGTGGACCTGGTGCAACAACTGTAGTTTCTCCAAGTGTAAATACAACCTATACAGTTACAGGTAAAATTGGTTATTGCGTTTCTACAAAAACAATTATGCAAATGGTTGATCCTTGTACCGGTTTATTTGATCTTACTCAACTTGAAAAGAATACTGTTGTTTTCCCAAATCCATTTGGAAATGAATTGCATTTTGTTTCGGATGGTGAAATGGAAATTTGTATCAGAAATTTTGTAGGAGATGTTGTGAAACGAACAACTATCTTTAAAAATTCTTCGATCAATACTTCTGAATTATCCTCAGGGATCTATAGTGTTTCAGTCAAAACGCAAAGTGAGACCAAGGTGTTTAAAGTAATAAAACATTAAACTCTAATTCCGATCACCAACAGATCATCTACCTGTTCGTGATTTCCCATCCATGAATTGATATTGCCTTTTATTTGATCGCATTGATCAGTCATAGGCAAATTAGCTTTCTTAGTTAAGAAGACTTTGAAATTCTTGGTCATGTATTTTTTGTCGGCAACTCCACCAAACTGATCGGCATACCCATCACTCGCTGCGTATAAAATATCACCGGTCTTTAATGTGATCGTGTGTAACTTATATTTGAAATCAAAACTTGTTGAACTTGCAATACTTGCTTTTGTTGGTTTAATTTCTTTAAGCTCTTTTGTTTCGTGATGGTAGATCCACAGTGCTCTGTTTGCTCCGGCGTATTTTACCGTCCTAGTTTTTGTATCGATCTTTATCAAACATATTTCCATTCCGTCCTTACCTCTTCCATCGCGTTGCTGACCTAAATTCTCTTTAATACTATTGTTGACATGGAACAATAATTCATCGGGTTCGGAGCTTACGGATGCAGCTTCATGTAATTTGCTGGAGCATAAAACGCTCATGAACGCACCGGGCACACCATGACCGGTGCAATCACAACAGGCGATGAGGAATTGATGATTATTTATTTTTTTGAACCAATAAAAATCTCCGCTCACAATATCTTTTGGTTGATAAAAAATGAACAGATCTTTCCACACTTCCTTTATCTCTTCCATGTCGGGCAAAATGGCATCTTGAATATTCTTCGCATAATTTATGCTATCGGTGATATCTTTATTTTTTTCGGCCAATTCCTCTTTTTGCAAATGGATCTCGGTGGTTTTTTCTTTTACCATTCTATCCAATTCATTTATCAATTTATTTTTTGAATCGAGAGATGAACGAACACTTTCGAGGATCTTTCGGGAAATAAAAGCCATGATCACTCCAAATACGGCTAATAGAACGGCGCGCATGATCGTGTTAGGTACATCTAATCCCCCAATAGAATTTATTTTGAAAAAATACAAAGCTAAGAGGAGATATTCAAATCCAGCCAAAGCACCGGAGAATACCGAAAGTTTTGCATTCATAAGTAAAGTAGAAAGCGCAACCATTATAAAGTACATCACAAAAGGGGGCGATGTAAGAATTTGACTTGCGGAAACAGATGCTAAATTTCCTTGAAGAATAATTATAAAAGCAAAAATGCAACTTGGCAAACTTACCTCGATAGCAGTTAGTAAAAATAAAAAAGTTGGGGAAATTGTACCGCCTTCCTTTAATTTCCTTTTAAAGAACCGATACGCATATATTTCGGCAAGGCCGGCTAATGAAATGAATGTTGGGCCAATAACAATTATGCCCGGCAGGTGATACACTTTTTTAAGGTCGGTAGAAAAGATCACAATAAGTGCCACAACTTGTAAAAAAACAATTGAAAAAAAGAGAAAAGCCAGTATCTTCGATTTTAACCTTAAATTATCATAAACCGTTTTATAAAAATCTGTTGAAATATCCATTGATCAATTACAATTATTTATTTTAAAATAGTTCGGTTCAAAACAATTTTTTTACATCTTCACTCCTATCACCAAAAGATCATCTACCTGTTCGTGATTTCCCATCCAAGAATTGATATTGCTTTTCAACTCTTCACATTGAATAGGCATTGGTAATTCTGCTTTGGTGAGTAAATACGATTTGAAATTCTTGGTCATGTATTTTTTTCCCGTAGTGCCGCCAAACTGATCGGCATATCCATCACTATGAGCGTACAAAACATCTCCGACTTTTAATTTCAAGGTATGCATTTCATAAATTGAATTAAATTCAGTTGAGCTGGCAATGCTTGCTTTGGTTGGTTTTATCTCGTTGATCACTTTTTGGTTTGCATCATAGATCCACAACGACCGATTAGCACCGGAGTATTTTACCTCTCGCGTTTTTGTATTCACTTTCAGCAAACAGATCTCCATGCCATCTTTGTTCTTGCTTTCGCCTTGCTGACGTAAATTCTCTTTGATACTATTATTGGCATGATATAATAATTTATCAGGTTCGGTACTTGCCAAAGCAGCGTCGTGCAATTTACCTGAGCAGATCATACTCATAAAACCTCCGGGCACCCCATGGCCGGTACAATCACAACAAGCGATCAAGAATTCATTCTCATTTATTTTCTTGAACCAATAAAAATCGCCGCTCACAATATCTTTGGGTTGAAAGAACACAAATAGGTCCTTCCATAATGCTTTGATATCATTTATCTCAGGTAAAATAGAATCCTGAATTCCTTTTGCGTAATTGATGCTATCTGTTATCTCTTGATTTTTATGTTCGATCTCGTGTTTTTGTTTTTGAATTTCTTTTGTTCTATCCGTAATAATTTTTTCAAGTCTGATGTTCTGTTCTATCAATCGTTTGGCGTAAACCTTTATGATAACGTAAACGCATAAACCAAAGGCGACAACATAAGCAAGGTAGGCCCAAATGGTTCGATACCATGGTGGCAAAATGGTAAATGGAATTATTATCTCCTGACCTTCTTTCCCGAGAATGTTCTTTGATCTTACATGCAACTGATAAGATCCCTCATGCAAATACTCATACGTGATCACTTTTTTATTTGCAAATTCTTTATAGTCGGTCTCCAGTCCTTCGAGATAATACGAGAATAATAATTCATTCTTATCAATAAAATCGGATGCGCCGGGATATACCTCAATGGAATTATTAGCGTAATTCAGTTCTACATTGCCAAGTTTTGTATTTGGATTGACATTATAAAAATTCCTTACCGAATCTTTGCCGAATTTTACTCTATTCATGAACGTATTAAGCACTTGTACGGTATTCATTAATTTAGTATCATAACAATACAAGCCATTGTTAGTGCCCAAATAAACAATAGAATCATTTGAGCAAATAGATTTGGTATCCGATTCTTTTATCCGCGAAAGTTGTGTTTGTTTAACTTCGAATGTTGTGCCATTTTTTACCAAACACATCATTCCTTCCGGAGCTTTCATGTCGCCCTTGGGTTTATAATTGAGCCAGATATTATCTTTTACAACTGCTTGCGCCATTAAGAAAAAATATTTTTTTAATGGCTTGAAAGGTTCGCTTATCGTTAACTTAAATTTATCTCCTTCTTTTTTTATCAAAAAGATCTCGCCGTTATTAAAAATATAGATCTCATTCCCAAATTTCAAAACACTGCTCTCATCATTACTTAAACCACTTTTTTCGGCCAGTATCTCCATTTTTTCGTTTGAAGAATTCACTGCAAAAACACCTTTTGATGTGGTTCCCATATAAACTATTCCGGCATCACACACGATTGTTCTTATATGAGCATTAAGTTCAAAGGACTCCGTGAGCGTTTTAAAATTCCTGTTCGCAAAAAGTAATTTGGCATAACCTGTTTCTGTTCCCACATAAACTATACTTTCATTATTCTTTGTTGATTCGGTTACAATACAATGTGGATCGCTTGGCAACTCGTACACCATAGTAAAATCATTTTTGTCGAGCCTGTACAATCCAAATTTTGTACCTGCAATGAGTTCGCCATTTATTTCTTTGAGACACCACGACACATCGGTAACATTAGTAGGTTCAAAATTATCGCTTGAATAATTATAACGTAATATCCCTTTATCAGTGGCGATATAAATAGTGCCATTGTAACAAATACATCCTTCAACGGTTCCTTTTACTCCATTTGCTTTGGTAAATCGTGTGATCGGATTATTGAATTCTATTAAACTCACACCTTTTGCAAGGGCTAACCATATATGTCCTTGGTAATCGTTATAGATATAATTCACCCCATCATCCTGCAATTCATTACCCGCATTGATATATTTTAATGGCTCAAATTTTAAATTGGTAATTACCAATCCACCCGACACCGAACCAAAAGCAAAATGATCGGATCCAATATTCGCCGAACAATAAACTGTTTTATCGGCCAACCAATTATCGATCGGTGTATTAATTTTTTTTATTTCTGAGACCTCCGGAAGCGAATTATTATAATTACATTCAAAAACACCTTTGGGAGAAATGATGTATTGTTTTTTATTGGCCGATACAATTCCTCTTACCGGCGTTGCATTGTCGGCAAATGCTTCTCCACCTCTGAACAGTGTGAGTTGATTATTATAAGAAAGAAATTCTAATCCAACCCCTCTTTCTTTTATCACCAAATGATCACCCACTTTAAAGAAGGTATGAAAACCTTCTTCGCCCGGCGAGATGCAAACGATCTTTCCCGAATAATAATCAAATATCTTTTGATTGCTGCAATAGTAAACATGATCTTTAATGATGATGATGCTCCAGATCTTGTTCACCTCTTTTTCTTTAGCGGGTAAAAGATGTGTTAGAGATTCAAATTTAAATTCGCCATTGTTGCTTTGTACAAGTTTGCCAAAATTGCCATCACCGGCTACGAAGATCTCTTCGTTATCATTTTTTGCAAGCGATAAACACAAAAACTCTAGTTTAAGTGTTAACCATTCGGTACCGTTATTGATCAAGATGCCATCATTGTTGGCAACCAATATCCTTCCATATTTATCTTGTAAAATGCAGCGATTTTGATCGGAAGCCAAGTACTGCGAAGGGAGATAATTATGCATGAAATAATTACCTTTTTGCGAATAACCGAAAAGCACGGTTAAAAGCAATAAAATTGAATATAGGAGCTTAAATCCTCTCATAGTTGATCCAAATGCACTATAAAAGTATAAATGTAGCAATAAAAAACAGGTCCTTTAAACATAGAATTAACAAATAAATGAGGTTTGGAGGCAAAGGGTTGATTTTGTAATTTTACTATACTATTAAAAATACCATCATGAGAAAAAATCTACTTAGTATTGTTGCCTTCATTATTACGTTTTCCGTTTTCGGACAATCAGTTCCTAATGGTGGCTTTGAAAGCTGGCAGACAACAAATTTCGAAAATCCCGCATTTTGGCAAACTGCCAACTTTGAAAATAAAAGTATTGGCGTGGTTCCTGTAGTTGCCACTAAAGTTACGGATGCCTATCATGGAAATTATGCGCTCAAACTCACGAGTACTCCTCTTGGAACTAATGTGGCATTTGCTTGGTTTGCTAATGGTAGCCCATCAGGAACTGCCGGTAAAGGTGGGATTCCATACAACCAGCAAGCCACCGGTTTACGTTTCCATTATAAGGCAAATATCATTGGTACTGATACCGTTATTTTCTATTGTCAGTTCAAAAAGAATGGTGTTGCTATTGGAACCTACTTATATAAATTCACTTCATCTCAAACTAATTATACCCTCTTTAATCCTACGTTCAGTCCGGCACTTACACAAACGCCCGACACTATCATCATTGCATCAGCATCGAGTAATGCATTTAGCAATAATGCGTTTCAGGCCGGAAATTTTTTCCAAATAGACAGCTTGATGTTCAAAGGTGTAGCATTTCAACCAAATAATTTCAATGGAGATTTTGAAAATTGGCAACCAATAACATTTTACAGTCTTAACGGCTGGCCGAGTACGCAATACATTCAACGTGTTACTGATTCGTATTCGGGTACCTATGCTATAGAATTGCAAACTCAAGGGCCTGCTTTTAGTAATAATCAAACAAGTCCGGGACGCGCCGGAACAGGAGTACCAACACAAACAAGTACACTTGGGGGATATCCTTACAGTTTGCAGAACGATACGATGATCTTTTATTATAAATATCTTCCCGCATTTCCCGGTGATAGCGCACGCATTTTCCTTGATTTTAAATTGAATGGTATATTCTTCCAAAATGCGTTTAAGTTATTGCCAATTGCAGCAAGTTATACTCGTGTAAAAATTCCGATCAATCTTTCGCAGGCTCCGGATACTATGTTGATCTCGATCGAATCGTCAAACTACCCTACACTTCCTGTTTATGCAGGTTCGGATCTTAAGATCGACAATATGTATTTGAAATCACAAATGATCCCAGTCTCCAAATTCATTTCACCAACTGTTGGATGTATTGGTCAGCCCGTGCAATTACAAGATAATTCATACAACATGGCAAATGCATGGGGATGGATCATGCCGGGCGGACAACCCGGAAGTTCAACATCGCAAAATCCTGTGGTAGTTTACGGTTCAGTTGGAATAAAAACAATTACCATGATCTCAAGCAATCAATTTGGATCGGGTGCAACAATTTCAAAAACAATTTCAATTAATCCTATTCCCGCCACTGCTGCCACCAGCACGATCAAAGCATGTGGGGCAACCGGAAGCGTAGTGATAAATGCAAGTGGTGCAACTACGTATTCGTGGAATACAGGCGCAACAACTGCTTCTCTTTTGGTAAATCCAAGTGTAAGCACAACTTATACTGTAACCGGAACAACCAATGGTTGCTCGGGCGATGCTGTTGGTTCGGTAATTGTGCCTACACCTCCTAAGCCTGATATTTGTATTGTTACCGTTGATAGTTTGAATCAAAACAACGAGATCTATTGGGATAAACCATCTTATCCAATGTTGGATTCCATGATCATTTATCGTGAAGTGATAACAAATACTTACAAAAGAATTGGTGCTGTTTCTGTAGACTCCTTAAGTTTCTTTAGAGATACAACTCGTTCTGTTGGTCCTGCCAATGGAAATCCAAATATTTCAACTTACCGTTACAAAATTCAAGTGAGAGATACTTGCGGTAATTATGGCCCCATGAGTTTATGGCATAATACAGTTTTCTTTTCGCACACAAATTCTACGTTCTTCTGGACGAATAATTATTTAATAGAAGGTCCTTATAATCCAGTGATCACATACAGTTTATTGGTGTGTCAAAATCCAACGGTGAATCCTGCGTATCAATTGGTGGGAACAACAACCGGAAATCAAAATCAATTGAATGATATCTTCTATTCTATTTATCAGGCAACAGCCGATTGGCGTGTAGAAGCGTATCTTGGATTTAGTTGCTATGCACAAAAAATGGCACAGCAAGGTAAATCTACTCAGGTAACACGCAGTAATATTTCAAATAATCGTCCTGCCAACCCTGATATTGGCGTAAAAGAAAATGGGAATTTAAAAGGTGTAACTGTATATCCAAACCCTACGCAAAAATTCCTTATGGTAAATTTCAATATCATGAATGCAGATATTGAATTGAAATTAACCAATGTGTTAGGACAAATAGTTTATCAAGAAAAAACAACGTCGAGTAAAACTATTGATGTATCCGAATTCGCTAAAGGCGTTTATACATTAAGTGTTACTGTTAATGGCGCTAAAAATATGTATAAGATCATTGTGAATTGATCCCTTACCTATAGGAAATAAAAAAGCCCTCGCATTATGTGAGGGCTTTTTTTATATTTTTAAATTGATCTTAATTGATCACGATCTTTTTCGTTGTGCTTTTGCCATCTTTAGTAATTACCACAAAATAAACGCCCGCACTTAATTGCGATGAGTCGTAATTGAACCTTGTCTCATTTCCAATTTTATGAGTTGAGATAACACTTCCCAACACATTCATCACTTTTACTTCAGAGAACTCTAAACCATTTCCACTCATTATAAAATTATGATGCGCAGGGTTCGGAAATATATTCACGTAAGTTCCGTTACTTTGTTCACTTAAAGAAGTTGTTGGGAAAGTTGTAAAACTGTATTCAATGTACGCACCAAAATCGGATTGCAATGTTTTTAGAATATTTCCCGAAGCATCTTTAAAACGAAGATAGCCTGTTCCTTGCGCCGAATTTGCCCACCAATTTAATCCATCCATTCCCACATCGGTTAATATCAAACGGTAACAGCCTGTTAGAACATAGTCGTCATTATAAATAGTTACGGCTGTTGTTCCGGTTCTTTGTCCTACAATATTTCCATTATCATCATAGATCTTATACGTGTTGTGCGGCACATAATTATTCGACTTGAACTCTACCGTAAAATTATCGGGCAGCTGATCGGCTTTTGTAAATGGTGATTGATATTTATTATTATACACATAATCATCAATAACATTATTCACTTTTTTGATCTGCGCATAAAAAATATTATTAGTAGGCTGTAAAGCACTTTGCCATAAACCGCTCACCGGTAATTTAACGGTAACCGTATCCATATAAGCTAACGTTCCTGTCCATGTATATGTTTGTGGCGTTGCACTATTATTCAACCAATAATCAAACGCAATACTTGAGATGGAAGTTGAACCTGTATTTTGCACTACTAATTTTGGATTCGAACACATGGCATTTTGACGCAAGAATTGTACTCTATTACTTGGCTCCTTAACTTCTATGATAGAAGCATCCAACGAAAAGTTAGCGCCGCCATACGTTACTAATTGATGCGCTTGTTGATAATAATAATTTCCGCTTGCCACCGACGGATTTGAACAATTATAATCTATACTCACCGTATTACCCGGAGTAATATATGGTGTAAGATAATATTCTTTTAAAATACTTGTTTCACCCGGACACCATCCCTGACGATCATACAACCATGTGCCTCCTTGCGGGAACACCGGAATATCTGAACATTTTTTGGTGATGTACCACGAGAATTCATTGGCGCCACCATCTACATTAAGTGAATGTGTTACCAAGCCGCCATTTTGGTGGAATTCTCCTTCTGCACCATGACCGGTAATGGAACTGCGCATTTTGAATTGTTTTCCTGCAACTAAAGTTGAGAAAGTTGTTGGGGGATAAAAACTTTGGTTATTGATGCTTCCTATTCCAGGTGCTCCGGTACGACATGTTCCTTGCCATAGTTGATTGAATTGCAAAACAGTTCGTGGTGGCGTACCAACTATAAAATAAAAATCAATATCCATTTGTTCTTGATACTGTCCACCTAATGTCATTACCATGCGTTTTGAATTTTGTAATAATGGTGCAAAATCAGTTACATCATAATACCACGATTTTCCTGTGGCTCCTAAACTTAATCCTTTTCCATACGGTGTTACAAACGAAACGATCTCATTATAGAAAGGATATCTTTCAAAATAATTTAAATTATTGATGGTTAATGTACCGGTTGGTGTAACCGCAATTGTTCCTGTTAACACATTATTATTATCACCATCGTAAATATTTTTTGGAACTGCTTGGAACGAATTGCTTGTAGAAACTAGAACTACTGCATCGTTCGCCATTGGCGTAACGGTTGAATTATCGGTGATAGAATATGATTGAACAACATACGGTGCACGGATCACCGAATCGCGCACAGTTAAAGTATTTGTTGTTGTTGAATAAGTTCCTTTAAAGAAGACAACATTAGGACGTAAACTTGTTTCGTAGAACATGCGGTTCAATTTATCGCCACGCTCGTAACTCCATTGTAAATTAACTCCGGCCGAAGTAAGTGCAAATTTACTATCGTTCAATGTTTGACCGGTGCCCTCAGCCATTTTATAATAAGCCAAAAGATTTGTGTAGAATGGATGTGATGCATCAATTGGTTTGTTCATCCAGTTTTGAATATCTACCAATGATAATTCCTTGTTCCAAACAGTAAGTTCGTTTATTTTTCCTTTGTAATTATTTCCAAACGCTTGGTCTTTTCCTAAGATCAAATTCAACAACGACATTGGTTTTGTTTTTGCAGTTCCCGAATGCCAAAGTGCTCCGTTCAAATAAATTTTCATATCTCCTGTAGTTGCATTCTTTGTAAATACCCAATGATTCCACTGTCCGCCAATTTCAGTTGCTATAGCAGCTTTATTTATGCGATCAAAATTTCCTGCCGAAAATCCCGCATCAAAATACATATTGTTATCACTCCAAGGAAAATGAATATTGAGATTGCGATCGTTAGGATTAGTTGCCCAACCATACAGAACCGATGTATTGGCTGGATATAAAGTTGCTGTTCCGTATGCCCACATGCTTACAGTCAATTCGTTAGTGATCCCTGTTAAACTTGCGGTATTAATTGTAGCGTGACCAAATTTCCCAAGATCAATGGCATAATTATTATTACTGTATAAGGCAAGATTAGACGCATAACTCAAGCCATTGAATACAATTGGATTTGTAGGAACTGTATTGGTGAACGAAAGATCGATCAATACATTGCTAACGCCATCCCAATTAAATGGGCTGATAAATTGAATGCGATTATTTCCATTCACGAAATTATAATTCTGATTATACACTTGCGTAAATCCGGTTAAGCTTGTAGTATTAGAAGTAAGCACTGTTGTTGTTGCACTTACAAGTTGCATTTTTACTCGGAAGAAATTTACAACGCCGCCCGCATTAGCAACATTTAAAATAAAACCGTTCAATGGTCCTGCAATTAAACCTGATGCAGTTAGTTCAGAAGCTTTCACTAAAATTTGTGAGCGACCTGAAGTTTCATTTGCTTTCAAAAGATTTGGTGTGGCTGTACTACCATTACCAATGGTAAATAGTGTTTCGGAAATAATAGAATTTAATACAACATTGGTTTGAGCGTAATCGTAATAATCGTATAACGTTTGATTGGTGTATGGAAAAGTTGTTGGTGTATAATTTGAGATCACATAATTTGGCGCTGTTTTTGGTGCTTTCTCAATTTTTGAAGAATCAACGATGTATGTATTGCACGAATAATCCCACTCGCCGCAACCTTGATTTGGTAATGCTTGAGTTGACACCAAATTATTTTTGCAACGCATATTATATTTCATGATGATCTTTTCGAACGTTAGCGAATTGTTCGGAAAATTGATCACGGTATCGCGCGAATTACTTCCGTACTTAAACGTTTTGATCACAATCGTGTCTCCGGTGGTTTGAGATCTGAGATCGATGATCATCGTCAAAAAAAGCGCTAATGCTATGCCTACTCTTATTTTCATGGTATTTTTATTTTTTACTAAAACGTTTTAAATATATAGTAAAAATAGGTCATTTTTGTAAAACAGGCAATTAATTCATGAAATATTGAGAAGGGGCTCTAGCAAAGCTGGTCTATGGGCTTTGTTATCATAGATATAAACGATTTTAGGAAGGAAAGATCATGAAGCATTTGTTGTAATAAATCTAAGAAAGACTTCTTCTATTTTTTAGCTTTTGACAAAAGGAATTTCTGTTTGCACTTATTCTTATCGAATAAAGGTCGCTTTTCTTTTGAAGTTCCTCCCGGCATGTTGCGTGTCATGCCATTATTTTGACTGCCCGTTGTAGAACCCGCAGCAGTTTGTGAAACATCAATGGTACTTGCCTCTCTTGTAACTGCATTTACTTCGATCACTAATGAAATTACTTTTTCAAGATCTTTGGCGGTATAATTATTTCCATAGATCTCTTTTAATGGAATAGCGATCTCGTATGTCATGATATTTTTCTCATTCCAATTCAAATACGAATGTATCCCCACCGAATCGTGAATTGGATAATTTCCATTTTGATTCGCAAATCCTGATGTGAGCATATTTGTGTTTTGCAATAAGAAAGTATTTTTTAATCGTTCAATATCCGGTTCAACTTCTTCGTTCAATTCTTCCCTTGCAAAATTTTCTTTTGGATCTACCAAAGGATAAATAATACACCCTTTATGTTTTTCCTTTCCTTTCGTAATGATGTATACCTTCATCCCGGCCATATGTATCTTCACCTGATTTCTTTTATCATTACTTTGAAAACACAAATAAAGATTAGTGCTATCGTTTGCAAAAGCAAAGAATAATTTTGTCTCTGCATCGTAAAATCGTAATGGATTATTCCATTCCGATGCTTCGCCATCAATTTTTACAGAATTTGATTTCCAATATGCTGTTGGGAGCAATGATTGTGAATATAAAGCACTTGAAAAAAAGATAAGGAACACTAATGCTTTTAGATCATTCATGCCTTAAAGTTAACACATTATTTGGTTCATTTGCAGACCAAAATACAACATCTCGTTAATCTATAGTTCCCGCAGCAACCGTATTATTGGTATTCTCATTAATGAGAATGAAAGATCCTGTATGACGATTTTCTTTATACGCATCAAAACTAATCGGCTCAGCAGTTTTTAGTGATACTTTGCAAATATCATTCAACTTCATTCCTCCATCACTTTCAAATTGCCTGAACGAATGAATATCGATTTTACTCACTACATCTTTCACAATTGCTTTTGTTCTGAAACTATTTTGTTGCAGAATTAATTTTTGTCCTGGTAAAAAAGCATTATTGTCCATCCAACACAATGTAGCGTTCACTTCTCTTTCGGTTTGTGGAGTTTCATTTATTTTTACAATAGTACTTCCTCTGCTAATATCCACATCATCTTTTAAATGAATGATCACGGGATCTAAGGCATTGGCCACTTCAATTTCGGCTTGATGTTTTTCTAATTTCTCAATGGTAGTTTCAATATTACTTGGAAGAACAAGAACTCTATCTCCTTTTTTATACGAACCACTTAATACTTTTCCGGCATAACCACGGTAATCGTGTAAGTTATTTGTTTGCGGACGAATAACATATTGCACCTGAAAACGTGAAGCACCTTCCGAATTTACAACATCTATTTTTACGTTCTCCAAAAATTGCATCAACGTTTCGCCTTCGTACCAATTCATGAATTCCGAACGCTCAACCACATTATCTCCGGCTAATGCGCTTGCAGGAATGAATGAAATTTGTTTCAAATTCAAAGGTGCCGCAAATTCTTTATAATCATTTACAATTTCGTCAAAACGTTCTTGAGAATAATTTACAAGATCCATTTTATTCACGCACACTAATACATGGGGAATTCCTAAAATAGAAGAAATAATACTGTGACGTTTTGTTTGATCGGTAATTCCATTTCGTGCATCTACCAAAATAATTGCTAGATCAGCGTTGGATGCTCCCGTGAACATATTACGCGTGTATTGAATATGCCCGGGTGTATCGGCAATAATGAATTTACGTCTTTCAGTTGTGAAATATTTATACGCAACGTCGATCGTAATTCCTTGTTCACGCTCTGCACGCAAACCGTCGGTTAGTAAAGCAAGATCAATGCCCGTGTCTATTCCGCTTGTTTTGCTTTGCTTTGTTAGCGCTTCAATAATATCCGTTGATATCGATTTACTATCAAATAATAAACGTCCTATCAATGTGCTTTTGCCATCGTCAACGTTTCCTGCTGTGAAGAACCTAAGTAATTCCATTGTTTTAAATATGAGTTATGAATTATAATTGTTTTATGATTTCAAACGACGAATTATTCATTCATAACTCATCATTCATAGATCATAATTAAAAATATCCTCCTTTTTTGCGATCTTCCATTGCTGCTTCACTTATGCGATCATCCATTCGTGTTGCGCCGCGTTCGCTAATTTTTGCCTCTTTAATTTCATTAATGATATCATCAATATGATAGGCTTCGCTTTCGATCGCTGCTGTACATGTCATATCGCCAACCGTTCTGTAACGAACTTGCGTGGTGATGATCTTATCGCTTGCATCCAATTGTAAATATTCCGAATTTGCCATTAATTGTCCGCTTTCGGTAACAACACATTCGCGCTCGTGTGTAAAATAAATACTTGGTAATTCTATCTTCTCGCGTTTGATATAATTCCAAACATCTAATTCTGTCCAGTTGCTAATTGGGAAAATACGAACGTTCTCGCCTTTATTTATTTTACCGTTGTAAATATTCCAGAATTCCGGACGTTGCTTTTTTGGATCCCATTGACCAAATTCATCACGAACAGAAAAAATTCTTTCCTTTGCGCGCGCTTTTTCTTCATCTCTGCGTGCACCGCCAATACAAGCATCAAATTCAAATTCTTCGATCACCTCAAGCAAGGTATACGTTTGCAAAGCATTTCTGCTTGGGAATTTCCCTTTGGCATCTTGTAATTTTTTTGCTTTCACTGTATCTTCTACTTTTCGCACAATTAATTTCTCGCCGATCTTCTCTACAAGATCATCACGGTATTTTAAAGCTTCAGGGAAATTATGTCCTGTGTCTACATGCACTAAAGGAAAAGGAAATTTTCCCGGACGAAACGCTTTTAACGCCAAATGCACTAAGCAAATGCTATCCTTGCCTCCACTAAATAATAATGCAGGTTTTTCAAATTGCCCGGCAACCTCACGCAAAATGTGAATGGCCTCGTTCTCTAACTGATCTAAATAATCTAATTTACTCATCGCTTCTTTTTATTTATTCCTGTCTCCCTTCGACTACGCTCAGGGTGACATTGATATTACTTAATTCTTATACTTTGTACTATTTACTCTTAATATGTAATCCGCATTCCTTCTTGCTCGCATCTTCCCACCACCATCTTCCTGCTCTAAAGTCTTCACCTTCGTTAATTGCCCGTGTGCAAGGCTGACAGCCAATGCTTACAAATCCTTTATCGTGCAGTGGATTATAAGGAATATTGTGCTTAAAAATAAATGACTTCACTTCTTCCAATGTCCAATTTAAAAGCGGATGAACTTTTATGATCTGATTTGCATCATCCCATTCTACCATTGGCATATCGCCTCTGTTTCCCGATTGATCGGCACGAATTCCCGTGATCCAAATGGTATGACCTTTTAAAGCGCGTTTTAATGGTTCAACTTTTCTCACAAAACAACATTCTTTTCTGTTCTCTACGCTTTCGTAAAAACTAAATGGTCCTTTTTTTGTTACCATGTCTTCCACTAATTGTGTGTTTGGGGAGAATGTATGAATTGTTTTTTTGTAGCGCTCAAGTGTACTATTAAAAACAGAATAGGTTTCAGGAAATAAACGACCGGTATCTAACGTAAAAACAGAGATATTCAAATTCCCGGAAAAGATCATGTGCGTTAATACTTGGTCTTCGTAACCCAAACTGGTTGAGAATACAACACTTTCTGAAGGTAATTGCGCCACGAGTTGCAAAATTTCTTCGGCAGTTTTGTTTTGAATTTGGTTTAATATGTTGTTTACTTTGTTCAATTACTTTAATGCTTGTTCAATATCACTTAATATATCGTCTTTATGTTCTAATCCAATAGAAATGCGAATAAGTCCCGGAGTAATTCCAACGGATAATCGTTCTTCTTCAGATAATTTACAATGCGTAGAAGACGCAGGATGTGTGGCAATGCTTCTTACATCTCCCAAATTTGGGGAGATCTTTATCATTTGTAATTTATCCAAGAATTTTTTTGCGGCTTCATAACCTCCTTTCACGGTGATGGTAATTATTCCACCTCCCGCTTTCATTTGCTTTTTTGCAATGGTGTAATGCGGATGCGACTTTAAAAACGGATACGATACATTTTCCAAAGCGGAATTTTTTTCCAAAGCTTCCGCAATGGCTAAGGCATTTTCGCAATGCTTATCCATTCTAACAGTTAGCGTTTCTAAACTTTTGCTTAGCGTCCATGCATTGAACGGACTTAATGACGGTCCGGTTAAACGTCCATACAAATAAATCTCCTGGATCAATTCTTTTTTGCCTACAACTACTCCACCCAAAACGCGACCTTGTCCGTCCATATATTTTGTAGCCGAATGAATTACAAGATCAGCTCCGTATTTTATTGGCTGTTGCAAATACGGTGTTGCAAAACAATTATCAACGATCAATAATTTCTTATGTTTTTTTGCAATTGCTCCAACAAATTCAAGATCTATCAATTCAATAGCGGGATTGGTTGGTGTTTCCAAATAAATAAAACGCGTTTCAGGCTTTATTAATTTTTCGATGCTATTCGGATCCTTAATATTAAAATACGAATGCGAAATATTTAGTTTCGGAAAATATTTTGTAAAAAGCGCATGCGTTGCTCCAAATACTGAAGAGCACGATACAATATGATCGCCCGACTTTAATAAAGCCATAAAACTTGTATAAATAGCCGCCATGCCCGAAGCCGTTGCTACACCTGCTTCTGCGCCTTCCATTAAACATACTTTATTTACAAATTCATTTACGTTCGGATTTGTATAACGCGAATAAATAAAATCATCGCTCTCCTCGTTAAAGGCCGCACGCATTTCTTCGGCAGTATCAAAAACAAAACTGCTGGTTAAATAAACCGGAACCGAATGTTCGTTATTGTTCGAACGTTCTAACTGTGCCCTTATGGCATCTGTTTCGAAATGTTTCTTTGCCATGTTAGTTAAGAGTTATTTTGTAATTAATTTTTGCCGTAGGTTCCAAAGTTTTAGACACCGAGCAATATTTTTCAATTGATAATTTTACGGCGCGTTCTACTTTATCGTAATCAATACTTCCTTTTATTTTAAAATGCAAAGTAATATCTCTGAATAAAGAATAATCCTGTACTTTCTCGCTTTCATCATCAACTTCCACATTAAAATCAAGAATGTCTTGTTTTTGTTTTCGCAATATCAAAAGCACATCAATAGCGCTGCAACCTCCTAAAGCTGCTAATAGCATTTGGCGTGGACGCATACCTTTTCCTTCTCCACCTATGTCGGGCGCAGAATCCATTTGTAGTGTATTTCCTTCCTCGTTACTCGCTTCCATATGAAACTTATCGTTGAGGCGTTTAATGTTGATCTTCATTTTTTAAAAATTTATCCCCTAAAGATACAAGTTTTAAAACGTATTTACGCCGTTAACCGTTGTATATTTCATGGTGTACTTTACGCCCGGGTTAAGGTATTTATAAGCGCTATGGCTCACTAATGCCGCCTCATGGAAACCGCAAAGGATCAATTTTAGTTTGTTTTTATAGGTATTGATATCGCCAATGGCATAAATTCCCTCTATGTTGGTGCTATAATCTTCGGTATTTACAACAATGGCATTTTTTTCAATGGTCAATCCCCAATTTTCCATCGGACCTAATTTCGGACTCAATCCAAACAAGGGAATTAAATTATCAGCTTCAATAATTTGTTTTTCGTTTGTTTTGATATTTACAAGTCCAACTGCTTTCAACACATCTAAACCTTCTACATGTGTAAGGTTTGTATTCAGCAATAAATTGATCTTTTTTTCTTCCGCCAATTTCAAAACTTTATTCACACTATCCGGCGCGCCACGAAATGCTTCGCTGCGATGAACTAAAGTTACTTCCTTTGCAATGTTTGCTAAAAAGATCGTCCAATCTAAAGCGCTATCACCACCACCCGCAATAATTATTTTTTTATTTCGATAAGCTTCCGGATCAAGTACCATATATGAAATTCCTTTTCCATTTTCGAATTGCGCTAAATTTTCTGCTTCAGGTTTGCGAGGTTCAAAACATCCTAGTCCGCCCGCAATTACAACGGCGCGTGCATTTATTTTTGTTCCCATATTGGTCGTTAAAATAAAATCACGATCAGCGATCTTGTCCAATTTTTCTACGCGCTCTCCAAAGGTAAATGTTGGCTTAAATGGTTCTGCTTGTTTCAATAAATTATCCACCAGCTCTTGCGCTAATACTGTTGGATAACCCGGAATATCATAAATTGGTTTCTTAGGATAAATTTCTGTAAGCTGGCCACCAGCTTGCGGCAAATAATCAATTAAATGACAACGCATTTTTAAAAGTCCAGCTTCAAAAATGGCGAAAAGTGCTACGGGTCCTGCGCCAATTACGGCGATATCTGTTGTTATCATACTAAAATAAAATTCTTTTTAAACTTAAAATTATTACTACGATCCCTACTAAAAGCATGATCGCTTTTGTTGGGATCTTATTTGCGATGTATGCTGCTATTGGCGCTGCGATGCAACCACCGATAATTAATCCAATGATTATTGCCCAATGCGTTAAGCCGATCAGTGTTACAAAGGTTAATGAACTAGCAAGTGCAATAAAAAATTCTGCGAGATTAACTGAGCCAATTGTGTATCGCGGGTTTCTACCTCTTGCAATAAGTGTTGAAGAAACAATAGGGCCCCAACCACCACCGCCAATAGAATCTAAAAAGCCACCAATGGCAGCCAAAGGAAAAATGCGTTTTATTTTTTGGCGAATGCTATCTTTTTTTAATGCTTTAAAAATAATGATCAATCCTAGGATCAATGTATACGTTGAAACGAGTGGTTTAATGATATAATTATACTGTTCAAACGAAGAAAGAATGTAAGCGCCGAGAATAGCACCAATAACACCTGGTATCAATAACTTTTTAAAGAGTTTATTATTTACATTTCCAAATTTTAAATGCATTAAACCTGAAACGCCGCTTGTAAAAACTTCAGAAGCATGTACACTTGCACTTGAAGCAGCAGGTGAAATTCCAAACGACAATAAAAAAGAAGTTGCTGTAACTCCATAAGCCATTCCTAAAGCGCCATCGATCATTTGCGCAGTAAAGCCTGCGAGGATGTAAAGAAAAATAGAAGAATCGATGTTTTGTGCAATTTGAGTCGACAATCCGCCAATAACAGCTGGTGGAAGAAAATAACAAAACAGATATCCTAAAATTAGCAATGCAGGAATTGAAAAACTATAGATCAGCAATCTCTTCCTGCTGATACTTGGTTTTTCTACAATTCCTTCTTTAGAAAGTACCGACGTGATCTTATTTAGCTGATCTACTTTTGTTGAGAAATCACCGCTCAAGTATTTCCTCACTTCAGTCAAACTTTCTACAGATTCGTTGATGTTCTCCGGAAAAGAATCCTCAAACGTTTCGCGGATACGTTTGGCGAGCGTTGGCGATCTACCATTGGTTGAGATCGCAATTTTTATTTGCCCTTTTTGGACAATACTTCCTAAATAAAAATCACATTGCTCGGGTGTATCAGCAACATTAGTTAGTAATCCTCTTTCTTGAGCTAATTGTTTTATTTGGATGCTGGTTTGTTTATTGTTAACCGCCACGATCACTAATTCCTTATCAAGCAGATCCTCCTCGGTAAATGATCGCTCGTGTAAAACAATATTATCTTTTTCTTCTGCCAGTTGTTTGATCTCATCCGAAATAATAGTTGCAACTAATGTTACTTCAGTTAATGGGCTATTATTCAAAATAGCAGTTATCTTTTCCAAACCAACCTTTCCTCCACCTACAATCAGCACATGAAAATTCTCGAGTTTTAAAAAAACAGGGAATAATTTATTTAATGTTTCTGTTCTCATAGTTTTACTGTGTGCTGAAAGTTTAATCGAAATGCCGAAATTCTATCGTAATTATCCTTTGAAGCAATATATTGTACGATATAAATATACTGGAATTGCAATTTTACATTTTTTGATAATTGGTAATTGAAAGAAACAGATGAGCGATTTTGGTCATAAGGATTTACGATCGTTTTTCCTACGTTTATCATAAATTCATTTCCAAATGACAAGGAATGAACACGTTCATCTTGCTTGAACAAGGGAAATTCAAGGTCAATTTTATATCTGAATCTCCAATTGAATTTATAGTTGCTCGTTAATACATCATTAACCACAACCTGATTGAACCGCTCTTCTGTTCTTACTCTGTTGGTTATTTTTACTGTACCAAAGTCCAAGTTTGCTAACATTTCCTGATAAGGACGCCACTCTCCTCTTGTAAGATCATTTTTAATGAAATAACGAAAATGAGCAGCGCCTGATGAAACTGTAATTACTCTATTAACTTTATAACCAAGTGCTGTTCTAATTGCAGAAATAGATTGGGTTTCAAATCCGTTCTTTGTTCGGTGTTGAATATCTGTATTGACATTCCATTTTGAATTTAACTGAACATTGTTAGAATATGCCAACCAAAATAGATTATAAGAGTTTCCTGATTCTTTCTGAGCCAAAAAGTTTCCCGTCAATAAAATAAAAAATATGGATACGCTTGATCTCATTAACCCTTAATTTAGCGAATATTTTACTTGGTGCGACAATGATTCATAATACCTGTGAAATTTCACAACATCGCCTATCACAATAATGGCAGGAGATTTTATATTCTGATCTTTCACTTCTTGAACGATGGTATCAATACTTCCAATAGCAACATTTTCGTTTGCTAAAGTTCCGTTTTGAATTACGGCAATTGGCGTTGAAGCTTTTCCATTTGCATTAAATGCATCAGCAATTTGTTGCAATTTTGACAAGCCCATTAAAATAACAACTGTTGCATTACTCTTGGCTGCATCATAAATATCATTGGATAATTCGCCGTTTTGTTTGGTAGCGGTAATTACCCAAAAACTTTCGCTGATACCGCGGTGAGTTACCGGAATTCCACTTGCACCCGGAACGCCAATAGAACTGGAGATGCCCGGAACAACTGCTGTTTCAATATTAAATGCATCGGCATGCGCAATTTCTTCGCTTCCTCTGCCGAATACGAATGGATCGCCACCTTTTAAACGAACAACTCTTCCGTGAGTAAAAGCAAGGTCCACAATTAAATTGTTTATTTGCTCTTGCGTGTACTCATGTTTGTTCTTGCGCTTGCCAACATAGATCTTTAATGTATCTAAAGGCGCATATTTTAGCAATTCTTTATTTACTAATGCGTCGTATAAGATCACATCGGCTTCGCTTAAAGCATTAATTGCTTTTACGGTTATTAATTCGGGGTCACCGGGACCGGCGCCTACTACTGTTAATTTTGGATATATTTCTTTTTTCATTGTTGTTGTTTTTAATTGATAAGTAAAAAATCCTTACACGATGCTTCGACTACGCTCAGCATGACGTGTAAGGATTTTTTTACATCATGCCAAGCTGTTCATTATCATACAGCAACAACAATATTCGTATTTTATATGGATATAATTCTTTTTCATTTTATTTCTTCCAATACTTCTTCTTTTATTTTTTCTCTATAAGCTTTAACATCATTCACAAATTGTTTTGCTTCGTTGAAATAGCTAACAGAAAATTCTTCAGTTGGTTCATTCTTATTTATTTGTAGTACTAATTCCTTGAACGATTTAAATTCACCCGTTTCAACAAAATGCTTATCAAAATCAGAAATTAATGTGTGATGTGTATTTACATGAACGCCTTTATTCAATAATAATCCCTTTGCCGCATGAATAAATGAGGCATAACTGTAATAGATGCTATCACCAAATTGTTTGTTCTCGTGTGCTTCGGCGCTCCATGCTAATTTTTCGTCTGCTTCAAAAAATAAAGTTTGAACAAGGTCAATAATTACACCGGCACATTCGCCTACGCCGATCTCCGTTTTAAATTTTTCTTCCGAGCCCCAATCAAAATATTCATCGGCATTTAAATTCGAATTATCGCCAATAGGTTTCAATAATTGGTAAAAGTGATCTTTCCCTTTTCTGTCGTAATACGAATTAAAATATTCTCCTTCCGCAGCACCATTTTCAAAATCGTCAAATAACTTTCTCAATACGTCAGGAGCTCTTTTGCTTGCAACTTTAATTACTTTTTCGGCAATTCTTCCTTTGCCATTTCCTAATGTTCCACCGCCTAATAATACTTGTAAGGCAGGGACCACATTTGTCCCCACTTTAAAAGAACTTCCATGAAAACCAATTTGCGCTAGGCCATGTTGTCCGCACGAATTCATGCAACCACTTATTTTTATTTTGATATCGTGATTGTAAATTAATTCGGGATACTCTGTATAAATAACTTTTTCTAATTCAACGGAAATATTTGTACTGTTTGAAATTGCTAAATTACATGTGTCTGTACCCGGACAAGCCGTAATATCTCCCACCGAATCAAAACCCGGAGTAACCAAGTCCAATTCTTTCAATTCCTCATATAAATAGATCAATTCCTCTGTTGGTACATGTTTTAATAAAAAGCCTTGGTTAATTGTTATTCTGATATCTTCTGAAGAAGCGTACGAATCAATAATTTCTGCCAACTCTCTTGCTTTTACAGAAGAGATATTTCCGAGCAATACTTTAATATATACACCATGTAAACCTTTTTGTTTTTGGTTGAAGGTATTTGTTGCTAACCATTTTCTAAAGTCAGTTGAGTTATTGTATGGGATTTCGGTATTCTCTTTTGCTTCTACTTTTGGTTCAAACGCTTCGGCATTTCTTTCAATTTTTACCGTATGATTTAAAAGTGCCTTCTCTTCTTCACTAGTTAATTTGATGAACTCTGCAGCACCAATTTTATTGATCAAATATTTAATTCGTGCTTTGTGGCGACTAACTCTTTCTCCATAGCGATCAAATACGCGAATGCTTGCTTCTACAAATGGAATTAATTTATCCTCGTGCAAAAATTCGTAAGCGGTTTGTGCTAAAAATGGTTGAGCTCCTAAACCACCACCAATTAAAACTTTAAAACCTCTTTCATTTTGTTCATTTACTTTGGGAATAAAACCAAAGTCATGAATGTATGTAAAGGCCGTATCTTTCTCATTATTTGAAAAAGCGATTTTTATTTTACGTCCTAATTCTTGTCCGAACGGCTTACGCAAAAAGTATTTGAACAAAGCATCAGCATAAGGTGAAACATCAAAAGGTTCGTTGATATCAATTCCTGCTTCGGGTGAAGCAGTAATATTTCTCACCGTATTTCCGCAAGCTTCGCGCAGGGTAATATCATCTTGCTCTAATTTTGCCCAAAGCTCAGGTGTTCTATCCAAACTCACATGATGAATTTGAATATCCTGACGCGTAGTTAAATGTAAATTTCCGTTTGAGTATTCATCGCTGATATCGGCGATGCGTACTAATTGTTTGGTACTTATTTTACCGAACGGTAATTTAATGCGGATCATTTGTACGCCTTGCTGACGTTGACCATAAACTCCGCGAGCTAAGCGCAGACTCCTGAATTTTTCCGGGTTAATTATTCCTTCTTTAAATTCACGGATCTTTTTATCAAGATCAATAATATCTTTTTCTACCAATGCTTTGGTGGAGTGATCTATCAATTCTAATTCTGTTCTGAAACTTTGCATAAATTTTTTTTGGTATTATTATTAAATTAAAAAGCCCTTCGCGCTATCAACGGAAGGGCCTTAATGAAAGAAATATCATTACCACATCCGTTGAGGATCACACATCATGCAGCACATGTTGCGTTTTGATAATTTGATATTTATAACAACACCTATCATAGTGACTACAAAGTAACGGCACTTAAATGAGTCTGTCAAGCAAAGGGACAATTATTTTCTATATATCCTATGGGCATAATAGGATATTTTAAGCTGTATAGCCCGTCATTACTGAATTTTATTAAATTTTACAACGTTTACTTTTTTACATTTCAAAGGGTTTTTTAATCCGTATCTTCGCTTTAATGAGTGCTAATACCCCCAAATTACCCCTTAAGATCATGTTCATTTACGCCTTTGGCATGATGGGCTGGAGCGTTTTGGTGAATTTGATAAGCGTGATTTTAGTTTATTTGTACTTACCTCCCGCAACTAGCGGATTACCTTCTCTTATAACTCAAGTCACAATTTTCGGGATCTTTAATGCTATTGCATTAATTACAGCAGGCGGAAGATTGGTCGATGCTATTTACGATCCATTCATTGCTCAGTTTAGCGATAGAAGTACAAACCCGAAAGGGCGACGAACACCGATCATGAAACTCGCCATCATTCCTTCGATCATTTTTTGCTTTCTTGTATTTTATCCTTTGCATCAAAACGAAAGTTCTTCAAATATTATTTGGTTAATTATTACACTCGTCCTTTTTTACGTGGCATCTACCAGTTATATCATTCCTTATAATGCCTTATTGCCTGAACTTGCGAAAACCGCCGATGAAAAAGTAAAATTGGCGACTTGGCAATCGCTGGGTTATGTTTTTGGAATTGCCATCGCATCAAACGCATTTAATTTAACGGATGCTTTGCAAAACGGATGCGGAATTGAATCGAAGATCACTGCTTTACAAATTACCGTTTTAATTATGGCTGTTCTTGCCGGAATTTTTATGTTGATCACCGCATTTTTTATTGACGAGAAAAAATATTGTACATCGCACCCAAGTTCAATTCCTATTAAAGCAGCATTAAAGCAAACGTTGACTAATAAGAATTTTTTATTATTTGTTGTGGCTGATTTTTCCTATTTCATTTCAGTTACTATTATCACTTCCGGTTTAATGTATTTTGTAACCGTATTACTTCAATTACCCGAAAGTATTGGCAATACATTAATGATGACGATGGTTTTGGTTTCTTTTATTTTTTATCCTATCACAACTTTCTTCGCCAATAAAATTGGAAAGAAGCGGATCGTTCTATTCTCTTTGGCTTTATTGGGTTTTATTTTCTTGGGAATATTTTTCCTTGGGAGATCAACTATTGATGCTAAAGTTCAGATCTATACGCTTATTGGTTTAGCTGCTATTCCATTGGCGTCGCTGAATATTTTACCAAATGCTATTTTAGCCGAGATCATTGAAAAAGACAGTAAAGATACCGGACAAAACAAGGAAGCTATTTATTTTGCTGTGCGATACTTTTTTGTGAAAGTGGCGCAAACGTTTGGAATTGCTTTGTTTGCTATGTTACTTATTTACGGTAAAGATGTGGGGAATGATCTTGGGGTGAGGTTGAATGGATTGCTTGGGTTTGGATTGTGTATTGTTGCGGCTATTATTTTTACACGTTTTAAAGAGATAGAGCGTTAATTCTTTAACCACGAAAAGCACGAAAATTAGAGGCAACACGAAAAACACAAAAACATTTCGTGACCTCGTGTAGAAGTTTCGTGCCTTTCGTGTCAAAGTTTTGTGTCTTTCGTGGTTAAAAAGGGATTACCTTATAACATTATTCGGCCTCACATAAACCATCTGCAACACATTAATATTCCGCATTACAAACGCCGCTTCACAATAGCATAAATAATAATTCCATTTTCTTACAAAAGCATTATCAAATCCTAGTTTATTTATTTGAGGGAGATTGGCGTTGAACTGATCGCGCCACATGGCTAAAGTTTTTCCGTAATCTAAACCAAGATCTTTTAGATCTAATAACGTTAGATCGCCTGTATCATTAATGGCTTTATTGATCGCAGCCACGGAAGGAAGCAAAGAGCCGGGGAAAATATGTTTTTGGATCCAATCTACACCGTTCTTTAAACTTTCAAAACGCGAATCAGGACAAGTAATTACTTGTAAAGCCAAAATTCCATTCTTCTTTAATAATTCATGACATTTTCTGAAATAGGTCTCGTAATAATTTGCCCCCACCGCTTCCAACATCTCAACGGAAACTATTTTATCAAATTGTCCTTCTAATTTTCTGTAATCTTGAATAACGATCTCTACTTTATGTTCTAAATTTTCTTTGACAACTTTTTCTTTCGCTAATTTATATTGCTCTTCAGAAATTGTGATGCTCGTAACTTTACAACCATAATTCTTCGCCATGTAAATGGCATTTCCGCCCCAACCGCTGCCAATTTCCAAAACGTGATCATCGGGTTTTAATTTTAGTTGCTTGCACAAACGATCGTACTTCATTAATTGCGCTTGCTCTAAACTCATTCCTTCTTCTTTAAAATACGCGCCTGAGTAGGTCATTGTAGAATCTAAGAACGTAGCAAAGAAATCATTATTAAGATCATAATGCGCCGAAATATTTTTACGAGAGCCTTTTAAATTATTATCGCGTTTTGAATGATAAATGACATTGAAAAATTTCAGAATATTTAAAACCGCCGATCGTGTTGAACTTCCCGAAACTGTTGGTGCATTATCTACATTTATCAAAAACCATTTGATCACGTTCGTTATACTATCTGTATCCCAATCGCCATCAACGTAAGCTTCACCAAAACCAATATCGCCGTATAGAACGCAACGTTTAAAAAAACTCGATCGGTTAACGGTAACATTTGCTACAACATTTCCTGTTCCATCTCCTAATTGAATTTGTTCTCCGCCGGGCATGGTAATATTCATTGTGCCCTTGTCCATTTTTGAAAGCATGCTCAATATGAGCTTTTCGTAAAACGGACGTTTTGTTTGAGAAATGACGGCGATCGACATGATTATTCTACTCTAAATATACGAATATCTTTAGTTATCGGTTTTATTGAAAACATCTTTTTGCAACTCGGGAAATTCCGCTTTTTTGTAATACCGTATCTTCTTGAACCACAACAGCAAAGCATTCCAATGGATAAGGGTCATGATCCATAACGGAATTAAAGGGAAACGAATGGCATACCAAACTAAGTTAGCATTTGTTAAGGGCTTTTTGGTGCCCGTTAATGTACTAATGAAAAAACGCTTGCCTTCCTTGTGATCATCAATGCGAATATTCAATTTTTCTCCCGGAATATTAAGATCAAAATCAAAATTGGCATCATGCGCAATGAATGGAGAAACGTAAAAGTGTTTTGTTGTATTTAATTTGAATGCATTATCCTTTAGCTGATCTTTCCCTAAAAAGAATGGTTTCATTTCGCGGAATGTATTACTCACTTCTGCAACACAACACAGCGGCTGATCATTTTTATCGTAACAATAATAAAATGAAACGGGATTAAAATTATAACCAAGCACATTCAAATTTGTAAGCAACATTATTTTTCCAATAGGTTCGGTAATTCCATTTTGAGACATATAATTGATGATATGCTCTTTTGTGCTTTTTGAATCATCAGGCTTTTCAATTGGCAAGCGCAAATGTTCTTTTTCTTTGAAACTAAAAAAGTTGAATTTGTTGTGGCTTATGAGGAAGAATTTTTTTAGTTGATCCAATTCATCAAGATCTATATAGAACATAAAAACTTTGTAATGAAATTTGTGTGGCTTTGGAGAAAGCCGATTATGCATTACTAAAGCACTATAAAGACATGAATTCATTTTATCAAAGTTAGCCCTTTTTAACCACGAAAGACACGAAATGTTTACACGAAAAACACGAAATCGATTTAGTGCATTTCGTGTTGCCTCTCCATTTCGTGCTTTTCGTGGTTAAATGCCTCTAAAAACCTTTACACAATTCAACAGCACTCGCATACGCATCCTCATGAAACCCATACTTAAAATAGCTTCCACAAAAATACACCGGTCCGGTTTTGTTAAGTTCTTGAAGTTTCTCCTGCGCATTCATCGCTGCCACATCAAATAAAGGATGTTCGTATTCAATTTCTTTGATGATCTTGGTTTTATCAACCGTTCCTTCCAAAGCATTTATCGAAACAAAATAGTTCTTCTTTTTTGAAACGCCTTGTAAACTGTTCATCCAATAAATTGTTGTTGGAAGGAGCTTACCGTTTTTTTCTTCAATTCTATAATTCCAACTGCTCCAGGTTAATTTTGTTTTTGGCATGATGTTCTCATCGGTATGAACTGTGGCCATATTCTTTTCGTATTTAAATGTAGAAAGTAATTGTTTTTCTATAGAAGAAGCATCACTTAAAAACGAAAGTGTTTGATCGCCATGCGAAGCACAGATCACTTTATCAAAATTAGCGCTTGTTCCATCCTTGAATTTTATGGTTACCCCACTCTTCTCTCGTGTTAAACCAATTACTTTTTTGTTGACATGAATTTTATCTTTAAAAGGCTTAATTAAAATTTCTTTATACGACTGCGATCCGTTTTCCAATGTATACCATTGATGCTGCGTATTCAATCCCAAAAATCCGTGATTTTTAAAAAAACGAATGAGTGTTATGGCAGGGAAATCCAACATTTTCTCCATGGGCGTACTCCAAACGGCCGAACTCATGGGAATTAAATATTTCCATAACATATCTTCTCCAAAACCAAATTCATCTATGTATTGCTTTAAGGTATGGTTATGATAGCGCTCATCATTTAAAATTTCAATGCTAATTTTATTGAAACGCGTGATCTGAGTTAGCATTTTTATATACTTGGGACTAAAAATATTTTTCCTCTGAGCAAATAAGCCATTTAATCCCGAACCGCAATATTCTAAACCTGTTGGAATATGTTGTACGCTAAACGACATATCTGTTTTTTTGATCGGCGCTTTTATTTCATCAAATAATTTACAAAGATTGGGATAGGTGGCAAAATTAAATACCATAAAGCCAGTATCCATATGCACCAATTGTCCATCCTCTTCTACCGAAACTGTATTTGTATGTCCGCCCACATAATCGTTTTGCTCGAACATGGTAATATCATACTTCTTCTGCAACAAATGCGCGCAGCCCATTCCAGCAATCCCTGTTCCTATGATGGCTAATTTTTGCATTAGCGTTTTGTTACTGAATTAATGAATCGTTCGATGGTATAAGTTGATGCTTGGCCGCTTGGTCCGTTAATATTATAATCGCAGCCATGTGTTGCCCAGGGCAGACTCAAAAAATAATACGGAACTTTTTTGGTAATTAATTCTGTTTCTAATCGTTCGCTGTGATGATAAGAAACCAAAGCATCATTTGGTCCGTGAATTAGTAATGTTGGAGGAGAATCGGGCGTTACAAAATTTCTAGCCGTACTTTTTTCATAAACTTCGGGCATTTCGCCTATCAAACCACCCAAATACGCGGAGAAAACAGCATCCACATCCAAAACCCATTTATTTGTTTTGATAGTTGCTCCCCAAGCCATATCGGCCGGTGCGTAAAATGATATAAT
>JAHEYC010000125.1 GCA_023251775.1 Sphingobacteriaceae bacterium
AACAACTGATAAATTGCCATGGCGAGTTCTAATAAGAACAGTACGATGCAGATCTTACAAAGAGAAACAAGAAAAGTTTGTTTATTCGAATGACAGAAATGCGCACTAAATAAAAAGATCAAAAAATAGATACTGAGTTTGGCATTCTCAAAAATTGCTTCAGATCTTGTATTACACCATAAGGTTGAGGTCCATGAGAAGATGAGATATAAAAAAAAAGAAATCAAAATAAAATTAGAAGTGATCTTTAGTGGGTGTTTGTTAATGAATAAGAATACAAATATCAAAACAAGAGCTATAGCGATGAGTCTAGGCGTTAAAGTAAAGTCAAGAATGAACGAGGAAAAAATAACGCTTGAAAGAAAGACCCCAATTAAAAAGAGAATGAATGGACGAGATGTAGCCGTCATCTAGTTGCTAACAACAATTTTAATGTGCTGGGTATTCGTTTGGATGATATAGATCCCTGATGAAAGTTCTGAAACTTTATTTTCACCTATCTTAAGATCAATAGTATTAATTATCTGACCAAGCGAATTGATAATGACAGCTTTTTGTTCTTTATCAGAAATTAAATTAAATGTTCCGTTGTTTGGATTTGGATACACATTGATTGTGTTTACGTTCTGAATATGTTCTTTTAATCCATTACAATTAGCAACTATTTGTGTAAATACTTGTGCGCTTGAGCATCCCGCACTTGTTGTAGAGCTAATGGTATAGCTTGTTGTAACAGTAGGGAAAATTACAAATGAAGTAAGAGTGGGATTTCCATTAAGCGAATAGGAGGTTCCCGTTCCATTAATAGTAATGTTTGCACCTCCTTGACCCAAACAAAGTACAGAAGCACTTGAAACCACTGTGAATGATGGAAGCGGATTGACCGTGACTTGCGAAGAAGAACTATTAGTACAACCATTTGGTCCCGTACCTGTAACTATGTAACCATAGCTTGCGGTAGGTGTAAATGGAACATTATCTATAACACTATTCGTCCATGTATAAGTGTTAGCACCCATCCCAAATAAAATGATCTGGGTTCCTGCGCAAATAGCCGTGTTACTAATGTTTGCAGTTACAGTTGGGGTATTAAGAGGCGTAACTACAATGGCTGCTGTGTTTGAACACATGCCTTTTGTTGCGGTAACAACATAGGTGGTGGTAACAACGGGACTTGCAATAACATTTGGACCAACACTTGTGTTTAAACTTGATGCCGGTGACCATGAATAAAAAATGGTTGGGCTAGCTGCTAAAATAGTTGAGCTTGCCGAAAGATTTGTTGAAGAACCCTGACAAAATGTATTAGCGCCCGAGAAAGTAACAGAAGGTGTTTCAAAAACCGTTACTACAAAAGATTCGGTTGGACTGCTTCCGGAACCATTTGTTGCATAACAGTATATTGTATAAGTTCCGGTAGAATATGGAAATGAAATTGATGTTACAGAATTGGAAGGACTTGCAATGTTAACACTTGTAGAAGAAATAACTGTCCATGAATAGGATGTAGGTGAATTGCTTGCTGAAGTTGAAAATGATAATGGTGATGAAGGATCTGAACAAACTGCAGTGGGGCCGCTGATCGCATTCATAACCGGAGCTTGCGCAATACTACCGAAAGTGAAAAGTGTAAATATGAAAACAAAAAAGTGTTTCATTTGGATATCAAAGATAGACAAAAAACCTTTTGCTATTTTAATTTAACGTTGTTGCTTTTAACATAAGCGCATACTTTATTCATCACGCATTCTTGGCATTTAGGATTGGTTGGCCTGCAGATCTCTCTTCCCAAGAATGAAATGGCCATTCCAAGTTCGCCCCAATCTTTTTCGGTGCTTACTTCCATTAATTGCTTTTCAATTTTTTTTGGATCTGTTCCGGTTGCCACACCAATTCTTGGCGCTACACGCACAACGTGAAGATCAACAATAACGCCAACTGCTTTTACACCCGATTCGCGCATGATCACATTGGCCGATTTTCTTCCAATGCCGGGCAAGGCCGTGAGTTCATCCATTGTAAGTGGAATGTTCTTATCTGTTTTTATTTTTGATGCAAGATCTAATAACCATTTTGTTTTATTTCCAAAATTGCGAACTTTTCCAATGTACTGATATAAAGTTTCTGCATCCGCTTTTGCTAATGCTTCCATAGTTGGAAATGCTTTAAAGAAATTTACAGCAACCTCATTAATATGTTTGTCCGAATCCTGCGCAGATAAGATCACCATGATCACTAATTGATATGTGTTCTTGTGGTCGAGCGGATGTTTTTTTCCTTTATATTTTTTGATGAGCGGTTTAAATTCCTCACTCCAATTAACTTTAGCCATACATCTTTTTTCAATAAAAGTACTCATTTGAAATAAAGAAAATTGATAGGAAAAACCTCAAAAACGACCAAAAAAGCCGCTTTTTCAAACAAAAAACTAAAAACTAAATAAAACTGTTGATAAAGGACCTAAGAACATTTTTTTCTAAATCAATTAGGTCGGCAAATAATAAAGAATCATCTACAAAATGCGTTCAATCGTCTATTTGATCGAACTGTCGGTCATGAGTGGTCAAAATGGCCAAACGAACTTATGGATTAGCCAATGAATAGTAATACCTAGCAGGCATCAAAAAATCAAAGAAAACTCAGAATTCAAAAAGCCTGTAATGCCCGACATTATTGATAAGTAGAGGCTTTTACCAAAGGAGAGAGCCTTAAAAATGCGTATTTTGTAATGGTAAATCCATTGAGGAAATACGGCAAAAACTAACAATCAAGATATGAGCACTCTTAGAAAAAAAATGCATC
The DNA here is from genome assembly GCA_023251775.1 of Sphingobacteriaceae bacterium. Classification (GTDB taxonomy): domain Bacteria; phylum Bacteroidota; class Bacteroidia; order B-17B0; family Aurantibacillaceae; genus Aurantibacillus. The sequence goes on from JAHEYC010000125.1 coordinate 2,803, forward strand.
TGGTGATCACAATTTTTTTAATTGCCACCGGATCATTTATTGGGCAAACTCAACAACAGGCCAAGAATTTCATCAACATTAGCATGAAAGGAGTTTATAAAGTTCAAAAAGATATTTTGAAGGGAAAACTTCCGGCAAGTACAGATCCTGCATTTAAGAAAACAGTGAAATACCAGTTCATTGCTGTAAAACTTTACAACCAAAATAAATTTGATGAAGCTGTGGTGTATTCGTACAAAGCAAGGGTGATGGTGGTGGAGATATTGAATGCAACGGATCCAATTGCAAAGGAAAAAATGAAAATTACTGACGAAGAAAAAACGTTCTTCGATCCCGCTAAAGTTGGCGACACAAAGATCACTCCAAAGATCTTGAATGCAAGCGATTCAAAAAGAATAGATGATCTGAATACGACCGACTATGAAGAATTTAGAAAACTTGAATTAGGTATCCCAATTGAATAACAAAAAAATTTATAAGAATTACGATAAGAAATTATTTAGCAGTATGAAGAAGATCTTAGTTTTAATAGTGATAGGCTTGATGTTGGGAAGTACAAAGTTGTTTGCCCAGGCCATCTCTTGTCCATCGGTGAATGCGCAGATAGGTACAGGACCAAGCACAACAATTTGCCAGGGTATGTGTGCCACGTTAACCTCAAGCGTTTTGGCAGTTAAAGAAACCACAACTTATGTGGTGAACTCAATTCCATACCAATCTTTTCCTTATGCCGGTGGATCTTTAGCGATAACTGGATGGGATGATGAGTGGAGTCCTGTGATCAATATTGGATTCAATTTTTGCTATTTTGGTAACGTTTATTCTCAATGTGTTGTATCAACTAATGGTCAGGTGTGTTTTAATACCGCATTGGCCAATACATTTTGTAATTGGTCGATCACTACGGCAATTCCAAGCGCAGCTAACCAGCCGGGAAATACCATCGATGGTGCCTTCCGCGATATTACAACCTATGCACCCGGTTTTGTGAATTATTATGTTACCGGAACTGCTCCTTGTCGTGCATTAGTGTTCTATTGGCAACAATGTCCATTGTTTAGCTGTACAAATCCTTACGTGTACCAACAAATTGTTTTGTATGAAACAACAAACAACATTGATGTGAACATCCAAAATAGTACAGCATGTGTTGGTTGGAATAGTGGTTACGGTATCATTGGAATTCAAAATGCTCCGGCAACTATTGGTATTGCTGCTCCGGGAAGAAACGTTCCGGCAGCTTGGACAGGTGTTAATGAGTCGTGGCGTTTTACTCCAAACGGAGCACCAACGTATACAATGAGTTGGATAGGACCTTCAGGACCGATCGCCACAGGTACTCAAGTTACTGTTTGTCCTTCTGTAACGAGTGTTTATACAGCTCAGGCTGTTATGGCCGGTTGTGTTGGAAGCAATACATTACTTGGTACAGTACAGGTTTCTGTAAGTCCCGGCCCAACATTAACTGCTACCAGTAATACCCCTTGTGTTCCGAATGCACTGAATTTGGCTGTGGCTGTTAATCCGGCTAGTGTAACTGCTGGTTCAACATTTACGTGGACAGGGCCTAATGCTTTTACATCATTAGTTCAAAATCCAACAATAAATCCTTCTTCTACACTTGCTATTGGGCAATACACAGTAAAAATAACAACACCTACAGGTTGTACCGGTTCCGCAGTGGTCAACGTCACGGTTTCGCCTCAGCCAACGGTTAATCCAACAAGTAATACACCCGTCTGTGCCGGGCAAACATTAAATTTATTTGCCAACCCTGCGGTAGCATCCTATACATGGACAGGCCCTAACGCATTTACGAGTAATTCCCAAAATCCAAGCATTGCGCCCGTCACCACATTAGCTGCGGGAAGTTATACGTTGAAGGTCACCAATACAGGAGGTTGTACTAATCAAGCGGTGACTGTCGTTGTGATTAATCCTCAACCAACAATTAATCCAACAAGTAACACGCCTGTGTGTGCGGGACAAACATTAAATTTATTTGCCAATCCTGCCGCAACAAGTTATACATGGAGTGGTCCGAATGCATTTAGCAGTAACTCGCAAAACCCAAGTATAGCACCGGTCACAACATTAGCTGCAGGTAACTACACAGTAAGTGTCACAAGTGCTTTTGGTTGTACTAACCAGGCGGTGACTGCTGTTGTAATAAATCCGCAACCAACAATTAATCCAACAAGCAATACACCTGTGTGTGCGGGACAAACATTAAATTTATTTGCCAATCCTGCCGCAACAAGTTATACATGGAGTGGTCCGAATGCATTTTCAAGTAACGCACAAAATCCAAGCATTGCTCCTGTCACAACTTTAGCTACTGGTAACTATACCATAAAAGTCACTAGTGCGTCCGGTTGTACTAATCAAGCGGTCACCGCGGTTGTTATAAATGCACAACCAACAGTTAACCCAACAAGTAATACTCCTGTTTGTTCAGGACAAACATTAAATTTGTTTGCCAATCCTGCAGTCACAAGTTATACATGGCTTGGACCAAATGCTTTTATAAGTAGTTTACAAAATCCGAGTATTGCACCTGTTACCACACTCTCTACCGGAAATTATACTTTGTCTGTTACTAGTGCCGCAGGTTGTACTAATCAAGCGGTAACTAGTGTTGTTATAAATGTAGGACCAACGATCACGGTTAATAACCCTTCGGTTTGTGCAGGAGTTGGTGCTACCTTAACTGCAGGTGGAGCGAGTACTTACACTTGGTTACCGGGAAATATTATTGGATCATCGGTCACATTTACTCCGGCGTCCACAACGGTTTATACAGTTATGGCAACATCTGTCACAGGATGTACGGCTCAAACTACAGCTACCATTGTAATAAATCCAGTTCCAGTTCCTTTACCTAATAGTAATAGTCCGGTGTGTACAGGAGGAACAATAAACTTAACGGTGAATGCTGCCACAAGTTATACATGGACAGGACCAAATGCCTTTACGAGTAATGCACAAAATCCAAACATCACTAACGCGAGTACATTACAAGCAGGAAATTACACAGTAACAGTTACAAGTGCTTTAGGTTGTACTGCATCTGCTGTAACAAATGTTATTGTTAATGGTACCCCAACCATTTCTGTCGGCAACCCCGGCCCATATTGCGCAGGCTCAACGATCAACTTAACTGTTACCGCTGCGGCAACTTATACATGGACAGGCCCATTGGCATTTACAAGTAACGCACAAAATCCAACCATTGCTAATAGTACAACGAATATGGCAGGTCCATATGTTGTAACAGTAACAGCAGCCGGTGGATGTAAGAGTACAGGAACAGTTAACGTTGTAGTGAATGGATTACCAACACCAACAGCAACGAGTAACTCACCAATATGTTTAAATAATCAGATAAATCTTTTTGCAAACCCTGCAGCGAGTTCTTATACATGGGCAGGACCAAATGCTTTCAGCAGTAACGCACAAAATCCAAGCATTGCAACAGCCTCAGCAGTTAACGCAGGAAATTATACAGTTACTGTAACCAATGCCGCAGGATGTACAAACACATCGGTTGTAACAGTTGTAGTAAATCCACTTCCGGTTGTAGCAGTAACAGGTGCAACCACGTGCGTGGGATCTACATTTACCTTAACTGCTATTACAGGAACAGCGTTTGCATGGACAGGCCCGA
>JAHEYC010000057.1 GCA_023251775.1 Sphingobacteriaceae bacterium
GGCGGAGGCGGAGCTAGTGTTGGAATAAGATTTTATACCGGAAATGTGCCAAGTGGTCCTACCGGTGCGCCTTTTGGAAATACTTCCTTCCCAATGTCGAACGTATTAGCTTCTTCAACAGGAAATTTCTTTTTCTATCAATTCAATTGTGTAGTTCCGGTTGCTGTTCCCGCAGCAGGATTTTTTGCATCGGTATTACTTCCAACTCAAAATGTAGGCGACACAGCCGTTATTGCGAGTCAAGTTTCGCCAACTGCTAATGTGGTATGGGAAAAATTCTCTGATAATTCGTGGCATGCAGTAACCGAAACTCCTGCATCGTGGGGTGCGCCCGGAAATATGTTGATCATCCCGAAATATTGTTTTTATATCACAACAGGATTAAGTCAAAACCTTGGTATTAGCGAAAATGTTTGGGTTTATCCAAATCCGTCAACAGGAACCATCAAAATTTCGACCTCATTTATGTCGGAAGAAAAAATTGAGATAACTGTTACTAATGCATTAGGACAAATTGTTGCGAACACAAAAAAGAATGCGAGCATCGACCTCTTAAGTCTTGATATCAGTGATAAGCCCAATGGCGTGTATTTTGTAACTGTAAGTAGTGCAACAGACAAAATGGTGACGCGCTTGATCATCAATAAATAAACTTTTAACATCAATTATAAAAACCCTGCCATTGACGGGGTTTTTTATTTGAGAAATTTGATAGATTTGCAACACCAAATGAAGCACTTTCTTTACATTTTTGTTGCAGCGATCTTACTAAGCAGTTGCGATAGGTTCAATAAGCTCCTTAAGAGCACCGATTATGAGCTAAAACTCGAAAAAGCCGCCGAATATTACGGAAAAGAGAACTGGACCAAAGCTTCGCAATTATATGAGGAATTGATCCCTGTTGTAAAAGGAACCGATAAGTCGGAAGAAGTGTATTTTCACTATACCTGGTGCGAATATTACATGAACGATTATTTATTGGCCCAATATCATTTCAAAAATTTTACACGCCAGTTCCCCGATAGCAAACACACAGAGGAATGTTACTTTATGAATGCCATGTGTTTTTATTATACATCACCGGCGTATCAATTGGATCAAACCAGCACCATCAATGCCATCAAGGAGTTCCAGAGTTTTGTGGATGCTTTTCCTGAAAGTTTGCGCATTGATACATGCAATGTGATGATAGATAAATTGCGCACAAAACTCGAGAAAAAAGATTACGATATTGTGAAGCAATACTACAAGTTGGAAGACTATAAAGCTACTATTGTGGCCACAAAGACCTTTATTAAGGATTACCCTTCGAGTTTGTTCAATGAGGAAATGTATTATGTAATGATCAATTCCTATTACCAGCTGGCCTCCAACAGTATCCGAAGCAAACAGGGGGAGAGATTGCAGGGAGCCATGGAAAATTACGTTAAATTTGTTGATTTATACCCTAAAAGTACGTACATTAGCCGCGCTGAAAATGTTTACAACGCCAGCAAAAAGTTAAAAGATAATTTAAACTAAAATGGATTTCAAAAAAACTAACGCCAACCAATCGATCGTTACGCGCGATATTCGCAAGTTCGATGGTCAAACCGGTAATATTTATGAGGCTGTTGCTATCATGAGCAAACGTGCCAATCAAATAAGTACAGAGTTGAAAGAAGAGTTAACTTCGAAATTACAGGAGTTTGGTTCTAACAACGATAACTTAGAAGAGATATTTGAGAACCGCGAACAAATTGAGGTTTCTAAATTCTACGAAAAACTTCCTAAGCCATCATTGATCGCTGTGCAAGAATTTTTAGAAGAAAAGATCTATTACAGAAATCCAACAAAGAATCCGGAATAATAAAACATTCAAAATAAATTCAACGAGGCAGTATTCATTACTGCCTTTTTGATTTAAATTAATGCTTCAAAATAAGAACATACTCATTGGCATAACTGCAGGAATTGCTGCTTACAAGATCCCTTTACTCGTTCGGTTGTTAGTAAAAGAAAATGCACGCGTAAAAGTTATTCTCACAAAAGACGCTGCGCAATTTGTAACACCACAAACACTTTCGGTATTAAGTAAGAATGAAGTGATAGCCGATTTTTTTGATGAGCAAAATAATTGGAACAATCATGTACAATACGCCGAGTGGGCCGATCTTATGATCATTGCACCACTTACTGCAAATACACTTTCAAAAATGGCCACCGGTGTTTGTGATAATTTATTGATGGCAACTTATCTTTCGGCAAAATGTCCGGTAATGGTTGCGCCAGCTATGGATCTTGACATGTATCAACACGCAACCACTAAAGAGAATTTAAAGAAATTAGAAAGTATTGGTAATAAAATAATTCCTGCCGAAAGTGGTGAGTTAGCATCAGGACTTGTAGGTGAAGGTAGAATGGCAGAACCCGAAACTATTTTAAAAGCCATTGAGAAGTTTTTTGATGTAACACTTCCTTTGACCGGAAAAATTGCCGTTGTAAATGCGGGTCCAACTTTTGAAGCTATTGATCCTGTTCGTTATATTGGAAATAGAAGCTCGGGTAAAATGGGAATTTGCATTGCTGATAGGTTGGCAGAGCTTGGTGCGAAAGTAATATTGATATTAGGACCAACTCATATTAAACCACAACAAAAAAGCGTAAAAGTAATTGATGTGAATACTGCCGAAGAAATGTTCGTACAAACAATTGCTGAAGCAAAGCAAGCCGATATTGTAGTATGTTCGGCAGCAGTGGCCGATTATAAAGCAAAGAACATTAGCGATTCGAAAATAAAAAAGGATAAGGGAGAATTGAACATTGAACTCGAAAAAACAAAGGATATTTTGGCAGAACTTGGAAGAACTAAACCTTCTAAGCAGTGTTTGGTAGGCTTTGCTTTAGAAACAGATAACGTGGAGGAATACGCTAAACAAAAATTAACACAAAAAAAGCTGGATATGATAGTGGCCAATAGCGCGCGCAATGCTTATGGCGTGGTTTTTGGGTCGGATAGTAACCAAGTGACCATTATTGACAAGAACAATAATTTGAGTAAATTTGAGTTATTATCAAAGGAAGATACAGCCAAAAAGATAGTTTTAACGGTAATGAATTATATTGGGATAAAGAACTAATGAAAAAAGTAAATACGATAATCATTTTTATTTTATTATCTGCTTTTGGCTTTAAAGCGCAGGAATTGAATTGTCAGGTCACTGTGAATTCAAGTCAGGTACAAGGAACCGACATGAAACAAATAACCGACCAAATGCAAAAGGTTATTTACGATTTCATGAATAACAAGCAATGGACCAAAGATGTTTTTACGCAGCAAGAAAAGATCGATTGTTCTATTTTTATTACGCTTGAAGCAAGAAGCAGCGATATTTTTTCGGGAACCATCCAGGTGCAAAGTCGCCGCCCAACGTATAAGAGCTCACACAATTCAACCGTTTTTAATTGGGACGACAAAGATTTTCAATTTCAGTTTCAGCAGTTCACGCAGTTGGATTTTAATTTGCAAAATTTCCAATCTAATCTAACTTCTGTTTTGGCATATTATGCTTATGTGATCATTGCGATAGATTATGATACCTTTTCGCCATTAGGCGGCACAGTGTATTGGCAAAATGCACAATTGATCGTTTTAAATGCGCAAACTGTTGCTGAGCCGGGATGGAGAAGTAATGAAAAGACCATCCGAAACAGATATTGGTTAGTTGAAAATACATTAACGCCGGTATTTCAAGGTATACGCAATTGCAATTATGAATATCACCGCAAAGGTTTAGATATCATGCACGAAAAAGTAGAAGAGGGAAGAGCAAATATTATTAAAGCGCTTGCTCTTTTAAAGCCGGTGTATCAATCGCGACCTGCTTCGTTCAATATGCAATTATTTTTTAACGCAAAAGTTGATGAGCTAATAAATATGTTCAAAGCAGCACCGCCCGATGAAAAAACAGCTATTGTTGAAACCCTCACCAATCTTGATCCTGCCAATACCACTAAGTATAATAAAATAACGGGTGGTTAGTGTTGCTTAAATTCTTTTTTTGAATGAATTATTTCGGATCTTATTTATTCTTTTTAAAATAATTCTTCTCCACAACTTGTTTTATGAATTCTTCTTTATAAAGCGGACTAAGTGTTATGCCTTGTTCTTTTATATAGATCAGATCTGTTTCAATAGAACTAATATGATCAGTGTTGATGATATGCGATTTGCTTACTCTAATAAATGCCGGCGCGGGAAGTTGTGCTTCTATGGTCTTTAAATTCATAGGGGCTGCAATTTTTTGATCGGCCGTATGAATAAGCGAATAATCCTTTAATCCTTCAATGAATAAGATCTCCTTATAGAACAGCTTTACAATTTTTCGTTCGTGTTTAATATAAAAATGATCTGCAGCCTCATTGGTTGTGTTTACTGTTGGTTTTGTTTCAAATGAAGTTTCTAATTTACTTACAGCTTTATAAAAGCGCTCAAACCGAATTGGTTTTAAAAGGTAATCAATAGCGCCATATTCAAAAGCTTCTATGGCGTGATCGGAGTAGGCGGTTGTTAGGATCACGCGTGTATGATTTTGTTTTTGTTTTAAATATTCCAAACCGCTTAAACGCGGCATGTGGATATCAAGGAACATTAGGTCGACAGTATTTTTTTTAAGGAATTGATCGGCATCCATCACATTTGAAAAACTTCCTTTCAGATCCAAAAAATTAACCTGTTCAATTAAAAGTTTCATTCCCTCACGGGCAACATCTTCATCGTCTATTATAATGCAACTTATCATTTAAATAGGTTTAATTACCAATACAGCTTTAAAAAATTGTCCGTCTTTTGATGTATGCAACACAGCTTTTTGTCCGTATCCGAGTTCCAATCGTTTTCTTAAGTTATTGAGACCCGTTCCGCTTTTAGCATTCTCTGCAACGGGCGAATCGGTATAATTATTCTTTACCGTAAAGTTAAGACAACCATTTAAATATTCTAATTTAATATCCATTACCGGTTTTTCCATTTCTTGTGAACCATGTTTAATGGCGTTCTCAACTAAGGGTGATAAAATAAGTGGCAAGATCCTTAATTCGTAATTATCCACTTTTTCTTCAAATTTTAATTCCAACGACCTTTTTCTTTGCTTTTCTATTTTAAGGATGTTATGAATAAAATTCACCTCTTCTTGCAAAGCAACCGTTTCATTTGAAGCACTGCTAATTTGATAACGCATAAGTTCGGAGAATTCCAAAGTGATATCAGAAGCTAATTTAGGATCAGTTTTGGTTAAAATATGGATCATATTTAAAGCGTTAAATAAAAAATGCGGATTAAGTTGATTTTTTAATCCCGCCAACTCAGCGCTTACCTTTTCGCTTCGCAAATTCGCGATCTCGGTTTGGTTATTTATCCAAGTGCGCACAAGCATCATTCCCAAACCAACGCCACTGAACAAGTGAAATAAAATAAGACTGATAATAAAATCTACAGTGATCTGCCATCCGCTCATATACGGCCAGTTATTACGGAACTCAAGATCGTAATTGTTCTTTGTATCAGGACCAATTTGAAAAACATGAATTATCAAGGCACTAAGCGTTGTATAAAGTAAATAAAATGCAAGACGATTAGTAAGAAAGAATTTTTTATATAAATATCCAATTGTGAAACAGAACCCTATAAAATAAGGAAGTGCATGTAACGAAACTATGGCATACCAATTGATATTGGCAACACCCGCGAAATAAAGTCCCCAAAAAGCAAATATAAAAAAGGCCACAACGGCATACACCAAAAGCGAATAGTGTTTTTTTATGAGATCGGTTACTTTCACACTACAAAATAAGTGAATTTATGCGGTTTTGGAAGTTTTAATATACCAAATGGGTGTTCTGTTCTACAAAATGGATCTTTTAAATGAAAGGCATTTGGCAGTTCAAGTAGGGCATTTGGTATAATAAGTAAAATGTGCGCCTTTTATCGCCATAGTTTTGTCCCATAAAACAAAAAAAACATGAAAAAATTTACAACTTTATTTTTCGCCTTAACAGCTACAGCATTTATGGCGCAAACCAACAAACACGTATCAAAAAGTGTTGAGCTTAATAATGTTTCCGATCTTCAGCAACGCTCCAACGCAGCTGCATGCGGAACTTTGCAAAACTTCTCACCTTCGTCCTCACTAATGGTTCAATTAGCGGCAATAAGCGGTGGTTGTCCAACCGGAGGATACGTTACCGGAAATAATTGTTATGGTGAAACGGAAAAAGCCACAGCCTATGCTGCTTCTTTATATAGCGCTGTTATTTCACCATCGTTAAGTTCGTGTTATGTATTTTTTTATCGAAGCGGTAATGTTGGTACAACAGGAACGGCCACTAATTCCATTGATCTTAAACTTTACTCGGGTAATATGGCAAGCGGACCATCGCCAACAAGTCCAATTGCTACATGCAGTGCTTCTATTGGGGCCATTACTGCTTTATTTAGTGGCTCCAATAATGTTGCGGCGTATCAATATGTGTTTAATAATCCTCCGGCATTACCAACTAATGGATTTTTATGTTCGGTGGCTTTGCCTACAACACTTGGAGATACTGCTGTTATTGCTCACAAACAAGCTCCAACTACAAACTCTGCCTGGGAAAAAAATCCGAATTACCCCCCTTATTGGTTTACCATTAAAAATGGTTGGGGCGGAACAACCAATTACGAATTAGCAATGTTCCCTGTTGTTTCTTGCGCAAGTATGACAAACATCAAAGAAAATGAGATGGAGAATTTTTTTACTATTTTTCCAAATCCTTCGCAAGGTGTGTTTAGCATAATACCGGGTATTGAAGGTATTGAATATGAGTTGAACGTTTGCGATCTGGCCGGAAGGAATGTATTTGCAACAAAAGGCAATAAGGGGATCGCCCAGGCAGATCTGCATTTGGAAGCAAAAGGAATTTATTTTGTGAATATAAAAAGTGTAAATTCAAACATTACTAAAAAAGTAATTATTAATTAATGAGAACTGTTATAAAAAATATATTGTTTGCGATATGCATTTATATAATGCAAACAGTAAATGCACAAACTAATTTTAGGTATACATTGTTTTATTCTTACGCAGAAAAGGTTCAGGATGACGAAGGTTACCAATGGCCTTTTAATTCGAAAGGAACTAAAGATGTTCATACGTATGCTGCGATGAACTTTTCTCAATTCTCAATACTTAAAAGCGACACAGAAGCTTTCTTGATAAAACAACCGAATAGTTTTTTTATTGATACACTTTATATTGCGTTGGGGCACGAGAATAATAGTGGTAAGGCAGATACCATTATTGTAAAGATCACCGATGTTGATAAAAATGGAATGCCGGGAAAGAAAATACTATGGCAACAAGAAAAGATCTTCGCAAAAAGTTTATCAAAAAGCAATGATTGGAGAACAGGATATACACATTTATTATACAAACCAACAATTGAAATTACAGGTGGGAAAGCGTTTGCTGTTACGTTTGAGTATTATGGTGATAAAACAGATACTTTAGGATTAAGAGCGCTTTACCATAGGGATACAACAAAAGCTAAAGTGAACAACATTCATGGCGAAGTGTATCCTGCCACACTTCCTGCCATGCGTGGCACTAATTGGGCTGCATTTGGTAATGGAAAAGTAATAAATTCCTGTAAGGACAAGGATAAGGAAGGCAATTTAAGTCCTGTGCAGCATTGGGATTTCTATATTAGAATACGAAGTGATAAGAACTTGCTAAAGTAATTGCTTAGATTTCCTATATTTAGGGTCGCATACTATGAGACCCGCCTTCAAAATATTTCTTTTCCTTATTCTTTTTGGTTTTACTCAGAATTCTGTTGGCGAGAACAAACTCGATAGTTTGATCAATCTTTATAAAACAACAAAGAACGATACCTTAAAGATCCGACTTGCGATCAAAATAAGTAAGCGGATCAAATATTACGGTAATCCCGGTGATTCAAGTGATCTTCATTATTTACATGAAGCGCATCTTAATACTAAATTATCTGCTTATCCTAAATTGAAAGTAGCACTTTGTCGTGCCTTAGCCGATGCCTATAATCGTTTTAATGATTTTGATATTGCATTAAGATATTACAAAGAAGCACTAGCCGTTGCTTCAAATCAAAAAGATAAGGATGAAATGGCGCAACAGTTATTTAGTATTGCACAAATGTATGATGCACAACGAAAACATGAGGACTCGAGGCTCACGATGTTGCAGGGATATAAACTCGTTGAGAAGGGAACTAATAAACGGTTAAGAGCGAGTTTTTGTAATGGGATCGCTGCGCAGTATTATCAAATGGGAAAAGCTGAAGATGCGATCAAGTATTTTTACAAATCCTTAGCAGCGTTTGAAGAAATAAAAGATACTGCACAGATCGTTCTATTACTCAAAAATATGTCGATGGCTTATGAAGGGATGAAAGATTATGTGCGCACAAAACAATTATTATTCAGAGGACTTGATATTTCGTTAAAGTACAAAGATTCAACAAGGCTAAGCGCTATTTATGGGGCTATTGGTGCAATGTATCAAAACTTACAGCAATACGATTCGGCTTTATATTACAATAACAAACAAATAAAAAGTTTTCCTGCTGATATGGATGTGGATAGCAAAGCTATTGCTTATGGAAATCTTGGCGTGATCTATCAGGCCAAAAAAGAGTATGTTAAAGCAAAAGAATACTATGAAAAGGCCCTTGTGATCTTTAAAAGTGTAAATAGTTTTCGTTTGATCACTATTTCCACCATTAATCTTGGCGAACTTAGTATAGTAAGCAAAGATTATAAAAAGGCACTTTATTATTATAACGATGCACTAAAACAAACCGAAGGCAGTAATGAGTTGGATGTTCTATCGGCTGCTCATAAAGGCAAGTATGATGCTTATGTTCTACTGAAAGACTATAAGAATGCGCTTGAGGAATATGGAAAGGTAAAGCAGATAGAGGACAGTTTAAAAAGTCAACAAAGTCTCACAAAGATCATGAGGATGGAAAGCGATTATGAAGTTGGAAAGAAACAAAAAGAGAATGAACTTTTAAAAGCACAAAACGAAGTGAAGGAAACACTCATCAATGTTTCGAAGGAAAATGAGAAAAAGACAAAGATGTTCTTGTATAGCGCTCTTTTTGTTTTGTTGATCATTGTAGTGTTAGCATTTCAATTGTATAAAGGATTAAAGGAGAATAAGCAAAAGAATAAGATCATAAGCGATCAAAAATATTTGGTGGAAGAAAAGAATAAAGATATCACCGACTCCATAAATTATGCCAAAAAGATCCAGGAAGCTATTTTACCGCCAAAAGAATTAAAGTACGAGATCTTCGAAAATGCTTTTGTGTTCTTTAAGCCACGCGATATCGTAAGCGGCGATTTTTATTGGTTCAACAAAAAGAACGGAAAGCGGATCATTACAGCTGTTGATTGTACAGGTCACGGCGTTCCCGGCGCTTTTATGAGCATGATCGGAAATACATTTTTAACCGAGATCATTGAAGGAAAAGGGATAACTGAGCCTGCGGCCATTTTAAGCGAGATGAGATTTTTGGTGATAAAATCATTAAAGCAAACGCATGACACAACAGAGTCGAAAGACGGAATGGATATGTCGCTATTATGTTTTGATGATGAGAAAAGAACTGTAGAATATGCCGGAGCAAATAATCCTATGTGGTTGATGAGGAAGGGTGAATGTATCGAATACAAAGCAGATAGCAGACCAATTGGGTATTATCGTGGAAAAGGATTACCGTTCACAAATCATAAAATTGATTATCAAAAAGGAGATACCTTTTATATTTTTACTGATGGTTATGCCGATCAGTTTGGCGGGCCAAGAGGAAAGAAATTAAAATACAAACCATTCAAAGAGATATTACTTTCTATTCAAAAAGAACCAATGCTTAAACAAGAAGAGATATTGGAACAAAAATTCGTTGAGTGGAAGGGAGGTCTAGATCAGATCGATGATGTTCTTATTATTGGTATAAGAATTTAAGGAAGAGTTACCTTTTCTTTAAAATAAATTCAACTCTTCTGTTTTGTTTTCTACCGTCGGGAGTTTCATTCGAACTAATGGGTTTTGTGCTTCCATATCCATAAGAACTTACATTTGAAATAATAACTCCTTTTGCGGTCAAATATTTTCCAACCGCTTTTGCTCTATTCGCAGATAACTCTAAATTTTTTGCCTCTTCACCAACATTATCAGTGTGTCCGTATATTTCAATATATTTATTTGGATCTGCTTTCATATAAAAAGCAATGATATCTAATTCGGGATAGGATAAGGGTGATAGAATACTCTCTCCTGTTTCAAAAAGTACATTCCTAAAAGTGATGACAATATCCGAGGGCAGACTTTGTATGGTATCGGGCGGAACAATTATGGTATCAGGTTTTTCAGGCTCCATGAGTGCAAAGTATGGATTATCCGGGGGAGCAGTAGTATCTATCACTTCGCGTTTGTATTCGTAAATGGTGATATCATCAAAATAATAATATGCATCGCGCTCCATACTTTTATTTATAGGCGAACTTATTTCTTTTGGAACTGTATTACCTGTTTTCCATAAGCGTTTGATCCCAAAACTTCCGATCAATAAATTATCCTCGCCGCCTTTTGCTTTATAAATTAAGGTGAGTTGATGCCATTCGTTTGTTTCCATACCAACTTCTTCTTCCAAATTAATATACATAGGACGAACACCTGTTATGACACCTGAATGATCATATTTTAAATCTTTATTTAAAAAACAAACACCAATTTTATCAATGGCAAGTGGCGAATAATCAGAAAGGCTGATGTACATGCTTAAAATATATTCTTTATTTGCTTGCAATGGATACTGAAGTGGTGTTTGCAAATATTCTCTGTAAAATCCATGGGAAACTGCAAAAATTCCTGCATAACATTTTCCTGTGCGTGCAGTTTGTTCGCCCATAGCATTCTTTGGTACATCAACACGTGAGATCTTTTTATCTTTTTTCTTGCATTCACAAAAAAGATCGGTGGTGCCACGACTAGGGGACTTCCACGAACTATTAGCCCCCAGGGATGAATAATCAAGAGGGATGAATTTATTATACTCAAAACTGGAATCGGGAATAAGATTTTGTGCCAAGGTGAATTGGAGGCAAATTAAAAGTAGAACAGAGGTGAGGAGAGATTTCACGGAGGAAAATTACAGTTTAAGTGCTATAATTCATAATTTGAATCTAAAAAGAAATGAGTAATTTATTTTTTACTCTTCTTCTGCTTCTTTTTGCTTGCTTTGGCTAGGGAATTAAACTCTAGGCATAAACTTACCCAATAATCAAAATTTTTCGTGCTTTTCATCCCTTCTTCATCAATAAAAACATAACCCTTCATTCTTTTTCCGGTAAAATCCATTGGTCTGCACCCGGTTTTTTCAAGAACAACTTCGTCCAATGTAGGATCTATCCTGCACATCATTTCATCCTTCACAACACCAATGCACATTTTACCATCTACCATAAAGCATACGCCTCCGAACATATATTTCTCTTCTACTTTTTTAACGTCGACCAAAGATTCTCTTATCCTGTCGACCAATTTTTCATTAAAAGCCATGATCAAATTTAATTCTTTTCAGCATATTGTTTTAGTCCTGTAAAGAATTTTTTTATACCTGCATCTGATTGTTTGCGGATCATTAGAGCATCTAGTAGTTTGCCTAATAGCCCAAACTTAACAGTGTATTCCATTATCTGCTTCACTTTGGTTTGATCACCGATCTTCTCAAAAGTATAGCTGTGTTTTAGATCTTTCATTGGGAATGAGCAATCGGTTAATTGATAAGTTAGGGCTTTATTGGGTTCAAAAACAGTAATTTTTTCTTCGAACCAGTTTTTTCCATCAAGCATTTCAACTTTTCTTTTAGCACCCATACCGGTTTTCTCTGAAGAAATAAGAGTTGATCTTTTTACGGTAGGGTCATACTTATCTAAAAGTTCAAGGTCTGTTAGGTGGCTCCATATACCTTCTAGTGTGGCATTGATGGTGATCTCATTTTTAATTGTTCCCATAATTTGTTTATTAAATTTATACTACTTGTTATTTGCAAGTACAAATATAATTAAATTTACTTGTAATTTGCAAGTGGTTAAAAAAAATACTACTTTTGTGCATGGTAAAACAAAAAAGAAGGTCAGATTGTCCTATCAACTTTGCATTGGAGATCTTTGGGGACAAATGGACATTTTTGATAGTTAGGGACTTAATGTTTAAAGGAAAACATTATTATGGAGAGTTTTTGCAAGCCGGAGAAAAGATCGCCACTAATATTCTTGCAGACAGATTAATACTTCTTGAAGAATCTGGAATTATTAGTAAAGAAGTTGACGAACAGCACAGATCCAAACAGATATATAAACTTACTAAAAAAGGAATTGATCTATTGCCTGTGTTAATTGAAGTTATTGTTTGGTCAACTAAGTATGATAAAAATACTGCTTCTGATATGAAGTTTGTAAATCGTGCTAAAAAAGACAGGGAAGGCCTTTTAAAAGAAATTAGTACGTACTTAAAAGAGGAATTATAGAGCCTAACTACAACGTAGAAAAACACAAGAAATTTGACTATTTTTAAGATTTGGTCAATAAGCGTTAAAAAGTAAATTCATGTGGAAAAAATTTTTACCAATAACCGAATGGCTTCCTAACTATAGTTCGTCTTCATTAAAAGCGGATATATTTTCGGGACTCACTTTAACCGCTTATGCCATACCGGTCTCGTTGGCCTATGCTACTTTAGCAGGGTTGCCTCCACAATATGGAATTTACGGCTATTTGATCGGCGGTTTATTGTATTGCATTTTTGGTTCAAGCAAACAACTCGCAGTTGGCCCTACTTCTGCTATTTCAATTTTAATTGGAACAGCTATTGCTTCTTTAGCCGAAGGAGATGCCCATAAATATATGGATGTTGCTGCTCTTACGGCAATTTTATTTGCAGTTATGAGTATTGCAGCTTATTTTTTGCGACTAAGCAGCATGATCAATTTTATTAGTGAAACAGTTTTGGTTGGATTTAAAGCGGGCGCTGCTTTAACTATTGGATTAACTCAAGTTCCAAAATTATTTGGTGTGCCCGGTGGGGGACATGTTTTTTTTGACAGAGCAGTAATACTGGTTTCACAAATTCCGGATACAAACTTGGCTTTATTTGCATTTGGAGCAACTGCACTTGTACTTCTTATTGTGGGTGATAAATTTTTTCCGGGCAAACCAATTGCAATTATTGTTGTGGTAGTAGCTACACTTTTAATAACGTTTACGCCATTGGGATCCTTAGGTTTTAAAACGGTTGGTATTATTCCATCGGGTTTACCCGAAATTTATATTCCTAATGTTGGTATCCATGATATTGAACAGTATTCTACTCTAGCTTTCGCTTGTTTTTTATTAGCGTTCATAGAAAGTGTTTCGGCGGCTAAAACGCTTGCCAAAAAAACCGGGGATGAAATTGATGTGAGACAGGAATTATTAGCTTTGGGCGTTTCTAATTTGGCAGTAGGTTTTGCGCATGGATATCCTGTGAGTGGTGGACTTTCGCAATCTGCTGTTAATGAAAAAGGCGGCGCAAAAACTCCAATGTCGTTGGCATTTGCTTCCATTACTATTGCTGTTTGTCTTTTGTTCTTTACAGGATTATTAAAAAATCTACCAACCGTTATTCTTGCCGGCGTTGTAATAGTTGCTATTAAGAGTTTAGTGGATTTTAGGGAATTCAAAAGAATGTATAAAGTGAATAAGCAAGATTTTTTAATTGCTATAAGTGCTTTCTTAACCGTATTGATCTTTGGAATATTACACGGAATAATTTTAGGCGCCGTGCTTTCGTTGATCTTGATCATAAAAATAGTTTCAACACCGCACGTTGCTTTTTTGGGACGTATTCCCGGTTCAAATAGGTACAGCGATCTTAAAAGACATCCGGATAATGAAAAAATTCCTGGTTTATTGTTAATGAGAGTTGAATCGCCCTTGCTTTATTTTAATGTGAATAATATCAATAAAACAATTTGGAAAGAAATATCGGACCATGAAAATGAGTTGAAGTTAGTTGTGTTAGATCTGAGTGCATCGGCCTATATTGATTCGTCGGGAGCAAGATTTATAAAACGACTTCATGCCGAATTAAAGATCCGAGGAATTTCATTTAGAATAGCTGAAGCGCATTCGGCCGTGAGAGATACCTTGCGCGTGGAAGAAATTGAACATTTGTTTGGGCATATTGGCCGAAGAGATTCCTTACATGATGTGATAGTTGTTTCGGCAAAGCAATATATGATAGATGTTAATTCGCATGAGTAGGTAATTATTTGATGTTTCATTTTCGAAACCAACACTTGAGCTAAGAAAAAAAACCTTTCAATCTAATGAAAGGTCCCACTGTACCCTATAACTTCCCGCTATCGAACTTTTTTAATGATCTAAAGGCGATTCAGGAATTGATCTTGCATTTTTGATCGTACTTATTTTGAGGCCTTACTTTTGGCATTCTCGTTTCTCTGCCGTAACTTGGATGTATTAATTTTTCATATTGATAACCAGATACATACGAGTTTATTTCGGAGATCCTGTAACATTTTGATCGTTCACGTATCTAAAAGATAAATAAACAAACAAAAATTAGAAATCATGAAAAACACTAACGACTTAAAAGAGATCTGGAAACAAAACGAATCATCCACTATTCCTTCATTAAAGGAAGTAACAACAACTGCGAATGGAACCATCGCAAAAACAAGAAATAAACTTTTTCTTGTCGCAGTGCCGATGGCTGCACTGCTCGGCTTTTTGATGTATCACCTCATAACCGCGGTTTCTGAACCACTTATCACTAAAATAGGACTTGGCCTTATTTGCGCAGGCATATTGTTATACCTCGTTGTTTCAAATTCTATCCTTAACATGTTTTTGAGAAATGAGTTCAATGCCGACAGCCGTACCTTTTTGTACAAAATGATAGAATTAAAAAGAAAGTTAGAGATGCTCTATAAAACAGTATTGAATATTTATTTTATTGTTTTTACAGTAGGGATCTTTATGGTGCTAAGCCAAACTACTGCAGCGGAATCGACGACCTACAAAATTGTGACCTTTATTGGTACATCGGCATGGTTGGCATTTGCGTGGTTCTTTTTACGTCCGCGTGAAATGAAAAAGATCGCGAAGATCACTGAGTCTGTAAATGCCCTTCAAAGCATCAGTAGTCAATTTGCTGAAAGCGTGTAACCATATTTCATTACACTTTTGCCACACACAAAAATGCACTCCATGAATTTTGAAGAAATATACAGTCAATATTATCAGCGCGTGTTTAGGTTATGCATCGGTTACCTGAACGACAGGGACTGGGCGAAAGATGTGGTTCAGGAAACATTTATCACAGTTTGGCAGCAGCAAGGAAAGTTCAAGGGTGAATCATCCATCGGCACCTGGATCTTCAGAATAGCATCTAATCATTGCTTGCGTCAGATCGAAAAAGAAAAGCGCATCCCAAAAGGACAGATGTTGAGGGATGTTGAAGATACTCCAGCAAATTCCATTGAACCAAGGACCGCATTTCTATATAAATGTATCGCTGATTTGCCTGAATCGGAAAGATTGATCATTTCGCTTGAACTGGAGGATGTGGATCAAAAAGAAATAGCCTCGATCCTGGGTTTGAGTGAGGCGAACGTAAGGGTGAAAATACACCGGATAAAAGAAAAGCTCAGTGAAAAATTTAAAGCGTATAAAGAATAAATTAATCATTTTACTGAAGTTCTCTAGAAAATACTGATGTGCTTGAACAACGACCATTTAATTGAACAAAAAACGCCTGAAATTCAGACGTTTTTTGTTATGTATCCAGGAAGAGACTCGAACTCTCACGCCTTACGGCATACGCACCTCAAGCGTACTTGTATACCATTCCAACACCTGGACATGTGATACTTCTCGAAAACGATCGAGACAAACACTAGAGTATTCTATTTTAGGCCCCAAATTTACTAAAAAAGCCCGTTTTTGCCCCTAAAATGACCCCATTTTTTGCCAAATCCCAATAATTTAGTATTTTCGTACCCCGTTTATCACGCCGCTGTTTGCACTGGGTAAAGTATGCTGATAATCGTAACAATTAAAATTTAGATCATGAGTTTATTATTAGACTACGTAAAACAACAACTGGTTCCTGCATCAAAGCATCCCGATTTCAGAGCAGGGGATACCGTAACCGTTTCTTATAAAATCAAAGAGGGCGATAAAGAACGTATCCAACAGTATACAGGCGTTGTTATTCAACGCAAAAATGAAAGAGCAACTGCAACATTCACAGTTCGTAAAATGAGTAATGGAATTGGTGTTGAAAGAATATTTCCTGTTGCATCTCCATTCATCGATAAAATTGAAGTATCAAAAGCAGGTATCGTTCGTCGCGCCAAATTATTTTACTTACGCGAAAGAACCGGTAAATCGGCTCGTATCCGTGAGAAATTAACCGGTAACGAAGAAGCATAATATTTTTAGCATTCAACATATACAAAAGCCGTCTTAGGACGGCTTTTTTGCTTTAAGACAAGTCTTTACTAACTCATACATATCTCTCCTACATTTTAACTAAAAGCGGCACTTTTTTTGCATACATTTAATTTTATGAAGAAGATATTTTTTGGTTCTGCAATTGTAACATTGATCGCTATTTTAAGTGCGTGTTTCGTTCTCACTAATGGTTTCGAAAAAGAAAAGGAAGAGGGCAACCCCGCAACTCCTTACGATATGTTCGCACAAACGCGCGCCTATCCCGATGCAGTTTTTGATGTGAAAGCTTTTGAAGATGTGATCACAACTGCGAGTTCTCAAAACAAAAGCAGCAATGCTTCTTCGTTTGGTACATGGCAAATTGAAGGACCAACTAATATTGGTGGACGAATAACTTGTGTGGCAATTAGTCCTACCAACTCAAATGTAATTTTAATTGGAACCCCCGGCGCAGGAATTTATAGAACAACAAATGGTGGAGCTTCATGGGTACCTGTTTTTGACAACAAGCCATTTTTATATATCGGTGCCCTTGCGTTCGATCCTAATAATGCCAATATTGTTTATGCAGGAACAGGGGATCCTGATGTTCCGTTCACTGTATTTATTGGAGACGGAATTTATAAAAGTGTTGATGGCGGAATTACCTGGACAAATAGCGGCTTGGCAAATACAAAGATCATCAATAAGATCGTTGTCAACCCAAGCAACTCTAACGAAATTTATGTGGCGGCACTCGGTAATCCTATCATTGCTGATAATAATCGCGGAATTTATAAAAGCACAAATGGCGGAACAAGTTGGAGTCAGGTATTATTGATCAATAATCAAACAGGCGTTACTGATATTGAAATAAATCCTGCAAATCCGCAGATCTTATACGCAACATCATACACGTGTATTCGTAATGCCACCGTAAATATTCGTTATTCAAATGATGCACGCGTTTACAAAACAACAAATGGCGGAACCAACTGGAGTATTTTAGGTGGAGGTTTACCAAACTTTAAAGTGAATCGTTATAGCATTTGCATGAGCAAAACAAACCCCAATAAACTATATGTTGCTGTGAGCGATAGTTTATACTCTATGTATGCTGTTTATACAACCACTAATGCAGGATCAAATTGGAACAACGTTGGAAATAACGGCATCGCTACTAATTACGGGAATTTTGGTTGGTACTTTAGTTCTATTGAAGTTGATCCTCTTAATGATGATGAAGTTTATATTGCAGGAATTGAATTATATAAATCTGTTGACGGTGGTTTTAGTTGGAATGTAAATATGCCACCTTGGTGGAGTTATAGTGTGCATGGAGATATTCATACAATAAATATATTATCGCCCGGTTTGTATTTTTTAGGAACCGATGGTGGTTTATATTTTACAAATGATGATGGAACAACCTATTCCGATAAAGATAATATTCCGAATACGCAATTTTATAGAGTAGAAGTGAATCCGTTCAACTCAGGGATTTATTGGGGCGGAGCGCAAGATAACGGAACTTGTTGGGGAAATGCCAGCACTGCTAATTCATGGACCCGCGAATTTGGCGGAGATGGTTTTCAAATGCGTTTTGATCCTACCGATGCACAAACCTATTACGCAGAAACACAGAATGGTGGTTTGTGGGCAACAACAGATGGCGGCGCAAACTGGAATGCCAATGATAATAATCTCGATCCAACCGATAGAAGAAATTGGGATATGCCTTATGTGTTGAGTAATTTAAATCCAAATACACAATACACGGGAACTTACAGAGTTTATAAAAACACAGCAGGACCAACAGATAATTGGACAGCGATAAGTAATGATCTAACCGATGGAATTATTTTAGATCCACGCTTTCATAATATCTCTGCCATTGATAATTCAAATTTGAATGCGCAAAAGATCTATGTTGGAACTTCTGATGCTAATGTTTGGGTAACGCTAAATGATGGTGGTCTTTGGACCAATATCACAGGCACACTTCCAAATAGATATGTAACTTCTATTCATGCTTCTCCAAACGTGGCAAATAATGTTTATGTAACGCACACTGGTTATAAATACGGAGAATATATTCCGCATATCCATAAATCAATTAATAACGGAACATCTTGGATAGACATTAGCGGAAATTTACCGCAAGCAGGAATAAATGATGTATTAGTTATTCCCGGTAACGAAAATAATTTATTTGTGGCAAATGATATTGGAGTTTATGTAACTTATGATGGTGGAGTTAATTGGTACAGAGTTGGAAATAATATGCCTATCATTTCTGTTTGGGATATTGCTTATAATTCAACTACGCAACGTTTGATCGCGGGCACCTATGCAAAATCATTACAAACTATTGATGTAACAAATTTAACTACAGGAATTGCTTCGCATAATAAGAACACACCTGATCTTTTGGTTTATCCAAGTATTGTTACAGCTAATGAGTTGAACATTAAAACAAACGATCATGGTAACAATACCAAAGCAGTTATTATTGATCTTAGCGGAAAAACGGTAAAAGTACTGGATATTGAAGCCGAGCTTACACATGTAGATGTTTCGAATCTCGCTGTTGGCGCTTATTTCGTGAAATTGAGCTCAGATAAGGGAACAACTGTAAAACGCATCATAAAGAACTAATTCAGTTAATATTTAGTGAAAATAATGGAAGAGCAGCTCATCTGGGCTGCTTTTTTAATGCTATTTTTACCCCACAAAATAAAATAAATGAAATTTTTTATAGATACAGCAAACCTTGCTCAAATTAAAGAAGCACAAGATCTTGGTGTTTTAGATGGTGTAACCACCAATCCATCCTTAATGGCAAAAGAAGGTATTAAAGGACAAGACAATATTTTAAAGCACTATGTCGACATTTGTAATATTGTTACAGGTGATGTAAGTGCCGAAGTTATTTCAACTGATTTTGATGGTATGGTGAAAGAGGGCGAAGCCTTAGCAAAATTACATCCGCGTATTGTTGTAAAAGTGCCAATGATAAAAGAAGGTGTAAAAGCAATAAAATATTTTACAGGAAAAGGAATTAAAACCAATTGCACATTAGTGTTCTCGGCAGGACAAGCTTTATTGGCTGCAAAAGCCGGAGCTACTTATGTTTCTCCGTTCATTGGGAGATTAGATGATGTGAGCACAGATGGATTAGCTTTGATCAACGACATTCGCATCATTTACGATAATTACGCCTATAAAACACAGATCCTCGCAGCAAGTGTTCGTCACCCAATGCACATTATTGATTGCGCAAAATTAGGTGCTGATGTTGCAACGTGTCCGCTAAGTGCAATTTTAGCATTATTAAAACATCCGTTAACTGATAGCGGCTTAGCGCAATTCTTAGCCGACGCTAAAAAATAATTTACGTAAAGCAAATTCATGAAACAGGTAAGTAAAATATATGTCATATGTTTTAACCTGTTTTTTTTATGTTCTGTAGCGCAAGATTCAACTAAAACAAAACGATCCGATGCAGGTTGGTTCTCATTGGGAGCGCGAAGCACAGTAAGCGCATTTAGCGATGAAGGTGCAGGACTTGGCACGGGCGGACAATTTCGTATTCAATTGGCCGATCAAGTGAACACCGAATGGTTTGCAGATTACATCACCATTAATATTAAGGATAAAGTTCGCAGCGATTATTATCATATTGGTTGGTCGGTGATGTATTACCCTTTTAAAAATTGTAAAGTGGTAAAGCCTTATATTTTAGCCGGACATTGTTTTGATTATAATAGAGTAACTCTTATTAATAGTCCAACCGTTTCGGTTGATCGCTGGGGTTCGGCGGTTCAAGCAGGTTTGGCAACGCATTTTAATCTCACCGAAAGATTTGACATCACGCTTATCTCCCAATATATGATCCATTTAAGTACAGTATTACATACGGATATAAGTTCAAATAGTATTTCTATCATTGAAGAACCAAATACAACATTGCACGGGCATTTGCTTACAACCATAAGTTTAAATTATAAAGTAGGAAAGCTATGGAAAAAGTAAAGAAGATATTTTTTTCATTGTTTTTTTTTGGAAGTGTTTACGTTCTTAATTCGCAAACTGAAATAGTTCGTCAGGGTTTAGTAAAAGGAATGGCAACTATTAGTCCGGGCAAAATGTTTGGCTATAACGAATCGTATTTTTATTTACACGGAAATTTAGAAGGTTACTTAAGTAAAAAAGTTTCCGTTTCCGGTGATGGTTATATGTTCTTAGGAGAGCAAAGCAAATCACCCGAAGGATTTAAATACATCAATAATTTATTTTTTGGTTTGTATTACCACGTTGTAAAAGGTAATGGCGATATTTTTTTTGGAGGACAGCCCGGTGTTTGCATTGCGCAATTACGAACCGATTCGCCAAAGGTCCCGGTAGCTCATACAGGAACAAGTCCTTTATTTTCTGCTGTTGCTGGATGCAACTATTTTGTAGGAAAGTATTTTAATTTCTTTGTACAAGCGCGTTATATTGCGGGTTCGCATAACTACGATCTTCACAAGGATCTTTCGGAGATAAGAATTTCGGCGGGATTGGGATTTAATATCAATACGATGAAAGCGAAATAATTCTTTTCTTATTATTATTTTCTGCGGGACAAAATGTCCCGCTCAACCTTAGCAGTCGTATTTCATTTGGACGGGACATTTTGTCCCGAAGGAAAATTGCATCCCAAATTCCATACCGTTGCGTGGAGGCAGTCCAAAAAGAAAAAACCTACTTCATCAATTTTAAAACCTTCTCAATATCCTCGGGTGTATCAATGCAGTGACTTTCGTAAGAAGTCTCCACACATTTTATTTTAAAACCGTTTTGTAACCAGCGTAATTGTTCAAGCGATTCGGCTTTTTCTAAAGAGGAAACAGGAAGTTTGGAAATTTTTTCTAATATATCAGAGCGATAAGCATACATTCCAACATGGCGGTAATAGGAATGTTTTAAATGCCAGTTCTCAGTTTTCTCATTTTTTACAAAGGGGATAATGCTTCTGCTAAAAAATAATGCTTCATTAGTTTCATTCAAGACAATTTTCACTTCACCTGTATCAGCAAGCATTTCGTAATTGCTGCATTTGATCATTTGTGTTGCAAGTTCGGTAGCACCATCACATGCTTTTGCCAATGAATTTATTTGTTCGGGATGCAAAAAAGGTTCATCGCCTTGAATGTTGATGATGTAATTCGCTTTTGAGCCGCTAAGTTTATAGGCTTCTTGACATCTGTCGGATCCGCTGGGATGATTGGCGCTTGTGATGATGCATTTTACACCTATTTCTTTGCAATGCGTTTCAATTCGGGTGTCATCGGTCGCAACTACTATTTCGGTTAAAAGAGACGCTTTTTTACTTTGTTCAACCACGCGTTGTAGCATAGTTTTGCCATCGATCATTACCAAGGGCTTACCCGGAAATCGGGTTGAGGCATAACGGGCCGGAATGATACCGATAATTGACATGATCTAATTTAAAATGTAAAGGTAAACTTTTTTAGGTAAGATGTAAAATGACATATGTTAGCTATCCATTTGCCATCTTCCCTTTTTACATCTTACATAATACACTATCTTTGCAACATCACTAATGTGAAGAAAATAATCGTTGCTATAGGCTTCCTTGTAGCAGTCGGCGTAGGACTTACATCCTTTCGCGTTAATAGTATTGAAACAAGCACAATTCTTCGTCAGATGTATGATTCTATTCGCAACGTAAAAACCCTTAGGATCAGTATTGTTGCTATTGAACGTTTGGGAAATTCGTTTGCGAGTGCCGGCTCGGAAGTAAAATTACAAATGAATCCGCGTAGGTTATATTTTAATAATAAGGCCAAAAAATTAGAGATCCTTTTTGATCAAAATTCAAATAATAATAAAGCTCTTGTAAAACCTAATCATCTTCCAAATCTTAACCTCGATCCCACAGGGAATATGATGCGAAAGAATCAGCATTACACCATTCATGAATTGGGTTTTGATTTTATTGGACGATCAATAGCACTTACATTAGCAAAGGATAAAGAGGGCCTCAAGAATTTTGTATATAAGGGCAAGAGTAAAAAGTTCAATTATAATTGTTATTTACTTCAATACGAAAACTCTTCATACACTTATATTGAATACACAGTTGGAGCAAAGGAAACAGCCAGTTCTATAGCAGCAAAACTTATTGTGAATGATTACCTCTTGCGTTATAAGAATGACCTTTTGAATGACTTTGGTTATCTCAAAAAGGGAAAAAAGATACTGGTACCTAATCTTTACTGTAAAAAAGCGGTGATATTTATTGACGAAAAGCTTATGTTGCCCGTGGCTGTAAGCCTTTACGATGATATTGGCCTTTTTGAAAGCTACGAATATCCAAGCATGACCATAAATTCCACCATCAAAGAAGAGGAGTTCAATAAGGACAATAAAGAGTACAATTTCAGGTAAAATGCCCTGTTAGAACCCTTTTAAACAAAAGGGTTTTTTTAATCAAAAAATATACATACTTTAAGGCAAAATTTATGTATTAGCCGTAAATAAAATTTTTTTTATGAGGTATATTTTTCTGTTGTTCATTGCACTTAGTTTTAGTGGTTTTGCACAAAAAAATAAAAAGAAAACAGTCGACGACACGAACTTCAAGATCGATTCGTTGCCAAACATTCTTTTAAGAGAACTTAACCGTTATCGCGCTGAAAAAGGTCTTGATTTTTTAGAGTTCAAGGATATGATGATGGAAGCTTCCGCCTTAAGCGCAGATAAAATGGCTTCAGCAGGGAAAGACAAAATAGAACCCGCAACTACAAAAAAGAATCTCAAAAAAGTGGGCGCAACCAAAAGGGGAGAAGAAGTTACCATGAAAGCCCCGGTTAGTAAAGGTCGCGAATATTATAAGACCGCCGAAGTTGCCAAAGTGATCTACGATCGTTGGGAAAGTAATCTCAAGAATTTGCAAGTATTGAATAATCCGAAGTACACACTAATTGGAATTAATTGTGCTATGGATGATGATGGTAAAAAAGTATTTGTGAGTGCGGTATTTGGTGGATATGATATTGTGAACGGAGGAGCAGAGCATAAAAAGGAATTGGCTGTGCCGTACAACAAGACCTCAAGTAAATTAAAAGATTTTGAAGCTAAAAAATGTAAGAACTGCGAGCGCTGGAGGAATTATGATGTTTTGCATAAAGGCATAAGCGTAGTAGATGGAAAAGTTTACTTGGAATTTAAGAATTCGCGCGAAATGCGTCGCTTACTTAAAAAAGCTAAAGATGGTTTGGCAGTAGATATTGTTCAGCGCGATCAATACACCAAGGCAGATTATAATATTGTAGATAATAATTTGTACAATAAAGGGATCATGAATAAAGTGATCTACAAAGATAAATTCTTTAAAAGCAATTTGCTTACTAAGAATGTTGACAAGAAAAAGAAGAATAGGGTGAAGGGGATAAAAGTGATGATGGGAAAATTCAATCCTAAGATCACGGGTGATTATGAAATAAATTTAATTGTAGTGCAAGATGGGAAATATTGCAAAACAATTACGCGAGGATACAGTGAGAGTGGTAACATAGATAGTAAAACTCCTATTGGAATTATGCCGGTTAAAGGAAGCGTAGGAATAAAACCTCCCTTTGAACCAAAATCCGAGAGTTCAATTCTTACATTCAATATTTTCTTTGCGAAGAATAAATTTGAATTCAAAAATGAAGATATTCAACCATTCATCAATGCCTTGAACGAGCCTGATTTTATTATAGACGGATTATATATTTATGCTTACTCAAGTATCGAAGGTGATTCGGTTGCTAATGCAAAGCTTCAGCGAAAACGTGCTGAAAGTGTTACCAAGATCTTACAAGAGAAACAAAAGAGCGTTATAAAACCAACCGTTGAAACGCGAGATAGCTGGGGATTATTTATGTTAGAGAACGAAGATGGCAAATACGCCAACTTAGTGAGCATGGGTAAGACCAAAGCTATTAAAACCATTAACGGTGATCAAAAATTACAAGATGAATTAGAACCTATTTTAGCGAAAGAACGTTTTGCACAAATTGTAATGGATGTTACGTATGATGTAAGCGGAGATAAAGAACAAAAATTCTCCATTGTACAGTTCAATCGTGCTGTGAAAGCAGGCAATGTGCAACAGGCATTAAAGATCATGGAATTTATAGGCAAACGCATGGTAGAAGGAAAATATCCTGAAAGCGTTTTGGATAGTTTGAGATTTGAAGAAACATCAGCAAATGCGGCGTTAACTAATAACCGTGTGTATTATCGTTATCAAAAACAAGGTTCGGTGGATGAAGACGATGAAGCTGTGTTTGATGTTTTATTAAAAAGAGAACAAGCACACCCTGTGTTCAATTATAATAAAGTATTTTGCCAGTTGAACTTAGATAGTAATGCCGGAAATCCTGAGCATCAAGCCAAGATCCAATCAACTATTGATGGATTATACGGAAAATTAGATAGCGCTTATGTAAATGGATTGAATATTGAGTGGCAATTTAAAATAATGGAAAGTTTGGATACTGCCGACAATGCCGATGCGCAAATTGATGCTTGTATTGCGCGCATTAAAGGATTTTACAATATCAAAGATGCAAGTTGGCAAAATGCGCTTAAGTTGTCGTATGTATTTAGTAAGAGTAAAGATTATAGATATGCTGCAACAGTGCTTGAGCCGTATTTAAGAAGACCTGATGTTAATGAGCAACTTGCGTTCATGTATATAAGTTCTGCCAGTCGCGTTCCCGAAAAATATTATTCGCGAACATTTGCTTTTGCTTTAGAATTAGCCAAACAAAAAAACGCTTCGCGTTACTGTAAATTGTTTGGTTCGCCTTATATGACATTCCAGGTACTCGAGAACCCTGAGGTTAAAAAGACCTATATGGGTACTTGTGGAAATGTGTTAAAGTGATTTAGCCTTTTAAAAGGGGCTTTCCGTCTAAATTTTACTATTTGGTTTTTAATTCAAGGCTATTGTGGTTATATTGGTCTTAGGTAAAAATACATTTGCATGAA
>JAHEYC010000058.1 GCA_023251775.1 Sphingobacteriaceae bacterium
TCTGCGTTCTATAGATCACTCAATGATCAACCGCTCTGTCTTAGAAAAAGAACCATTTTTTACTTTGATCAAATAAAATCCCTTTTCAAATTGGGAAGTGGAAATGGTAATGTTGGGTTCATTATAATTTTGTTCGAATATTTTTTTGCCGGTTATATCAATTATCTCCACACTGTAATTATCACAAATCCCGGTGCTGATATTTAATTTGGAATGTGTAGGATTTGGGAACATGATAAATGAAAGATCTTTTTTATTCTCTTTTAATCCAATCGGACTTTTACCTTTGAACCAAATCGGCGATGTAATTATTCTGTTACCATCAGCTTGAACTATTTCAGCCAAAAAATAATGTGTATTACCTGTTGTTACGGTGTTATCATTATACATTAAGGTGTTTGATTGTTTTACAATGGCAACAATAGTTGGATCATTTCCAGATCCCGATATTCCCGACCATATCTTAATAGAATCTGCTAATTCTCCATCGCCGTCGTTATGAATAACACTAATTAATGGAGCGCTATTGCCACTCATGGTATCACCCATAATATTTGTACCAATTTTGAAATCGATTTTTGCATTCCAATCATCACTTCCGTAAAAATGCATTTTTTTCATAGCGCCATATAAATTTGCTTCGGTCAGCGAAGGAGCCATGATCACTAATCTTCCCGCATTTCCTCTGCCAAAATTTAAATAATGATTATCGTGATCGTAACTCATTCCTAAATGATAACCTCTGTTCAATAAAATGCGATAGTAACCAAAAAAATCACTACTAGGATAGGTCGTATAATCTGCAGTTGGTGTTAAAGCCATTCCATTTCTAAATGGAACTCCAACAATGGCAGAATCATACATGGCGTTATATGTTCCGCTTGCCAAAGCATTAAAATCGGTATAACTTGGATGCGCCAGTGTAGCAAATGCATTTGGATTATTTTTTACCAAGCGCCATAAACTATCATATACCGTTTTGCTATTATAAATATCGTAATTTGGAGCATTGCCCGGAACGCCTGTGGTTTCCCAACCGATCAATTGATTAAATCCGTAAATAACAACGTGGCCATTATTAGTTGAACTCACGCCATATTCCATTCCATACAAACACAAAAATGTACCCGTATTTGCAGCAGTAGCTTCTGCTAATCCCAAGGAATAACTGGTGCGCACCATGCCGGGATTATTATTACTGGAATAATGATTGTGCTCCGAGATCCCCAAAAAATCGAAATGTTGTGAAAGTTTTGCAAAGGCATAACTTCCTGCAGGTTTGCTTACACCGGTAGTGGTTGAATCTTTATTGCCATCCGAATAACCGGTGTGTGAATGAAGATTACCAAAATAATAATTAAGGGTTTGTGATCTTACAAAATAAAACGCTAAAACAAATACCAGTATCGCACGGATCTTCATAATGCAAAAATAGTGAAAATAAGGGCTGAATGTTTGGCTTGTTAGTAATTAACAAAAGCTTTATTTTATTCGCACTTTCCTATAGAAATAAGGAAATCTTCTATAATAACATCTGCCCTGAAATACCAGATCGCCTTTATTATTAAATTGTAAATTAACAGCTTTGTATTTTATTTTCCGTTTCCCTTTTTTAAAAACCTCTCCTTTTATTTGGTAAGTAGTATCGTTTTTCGCATCAACTGCCCTTCCAATGAGATCAATTTTGGTATTTTGCCTGATACTATCCAAATAATGATTTGTTTTTTTTGGTAATTGATCCTCTTTTAGATCGCTTGCCGTAAGAATAAGATCGCCATTTATTTTATAATATGATTCATGAAATAAATTATTAACCGAATATGTTACCATACAATCGCTCTTAAAACCTAACCACTTTACATTTTGTGCCGTTGGATTTTGAGTAGAGAATTTGGTTTTGATAGATTCCGGAACTTCATAGACTGTTTGCGAAATACTCATAGAATAAAGCAAGACAAAGAGCAAACTATAAATTAATTTTTTCACCACCTAAATGTATGGATTTTTTTGAGGTTATTTCCCATCGCCTCTATGTTTAATTTGCAAACCATAAATAAATTTGCGTAAAATTTGATCTTTACATTCTCTGTATTGATCTTGTCCGGGCTTACGAAAAAATGCACTCAATTCATGTTTGCTTATACGCATTCCTTCTAATTCAAGAATTTCCAAAATATCTTCATCCTTATAATTCAAAGCGATCTTGAGTTTCCGAAAAATGATATTATTATTCAAATTTGTTTCGGCTACAGGTTGTTCTCCTTCTTTTTTTCCGCGACCATAAATGATCAGCCCGTTTAAAAAATAAGCAAGTTGTACATCTTGTATTGCCTCATACGACTCATTATCCTCTTTTAAAAGCCAATTACTTATTTGCGTGCGATTAACGCTTAGTCCTGCCGAATCAAATAGATCTATCATCTCCGCATCTTTAAACTCGAAGGCAAATCGTAAGCGACGAATGATATCGTTATTGGTCATGTTTAAATTTTAGGGCCTATTTAAAATTAACCAAATTTTTATCTAACTTTTTATCTATGCCATATTTTTTAAATAATATTACTTGATATGGATCTGCCAAACTAGAATTTGTATAATAATACAATAGATTTATTTCAAAGATACCGTTTTGAGAGATCAGCATATGGACATATTTATTTTTCTGTTCCTCAGTTAAAAACGTATTTTCATCAACAAACCTTACATAATCGAAAAATTGATTGAGATAACTCGAAAGCACATTTGAGTATCCAATAAAATGCGAAGGCACTTCTTCACCATGTGGCACAGCGCTTAATATTTTAAAAAACTCTTCTCTATCTATATTATTTGTGGTATACTTCTCCAAATGTTTGCTTAATCTTACGGAATCCTTATCCGTATTTCCATAATAAAGGATGGCAAAACTGAGATCTTTTTTCTTTTCTATATCATATTTTGAAAAAATTTGAGAGCTATCCAAAACCTCATTGATCAATTTATACATAAAATGATAATTAACAAACGCTTGATGGCCTGTAACGAGCATGCCTTTTTTTGGATGCCTCATGGTCATCTCAGAAATGTTCTGTCGGTGAAATGTGATGAACTGAAAGAATGAAGATTCAAAATTTTGAATTTGAAATATCTGCCTTTGCTCAATAATTGTTGCATAAATGATCAAAAATCCCGCTAAGGTGAACAACGGACCGGTTAAACCACTCATGAACCCGCCAAAACTCGATGCCTTTTCAGGAGATATTTTTTCTTTTTTGCTAAAAAATAACTTGCTAAAGAAAATATAATAAACAAAAACCGCAACCCCAACGATCATGATAATGACAGAGGAATTCAAAAGAAAATTTGTGATCGATAGAATGAAGTGTGAATGCATTTTATCTTAATTTGGATTAATTACCTAATTTAAAGGTTAAGATCATTTCGAACAAATTTATTTCTATAACTAAGTCTAAATCTAAAGATTTCTTCCGCATTTCTTGCTTCATTTTATCTAAAGCTTTCGTATCTTTACCCCGTATTTATGGAAAAAAGAGTTAGAGTTCGTTTTGCGCCTAGTCCTACAGGCGGTTTACATATGGGCGGTGTGCGTACGGCCTTGTTCAATTACCTGTTTGCCAAAAGGCATGGAGGCGATTTTATTTTGCGTATTGAAGATACCGATCAAACCCGTTTTGTAGAAGGTGCCGAGCAATATATTATTGATGCGCTTAAATGGTGCGGTATTTCGCCCAATGAAGGTGTTGGATTTGGAGATGGTCCTCACAAACCTTACCGCCAAAGCGAACGCAAAGCTTCGGGCATTTATAAAAAATATGCCGATAAACTTATCGCAAGCGGACATGCCTATTACGCTTTTGATACTTCGGAAGAATTGGATGAAATGCGTAAACGTTTGGAAGCTGCCAAAGTTGTAGCACCGCAGTATAATGCTATCACACGTCAAAACATGCGCAATAGTATTACCTTAAGTGCAGAAGAGGTTCAAAAATTATTAGCGGAAGGAAAACCGTATGTAGTACGCTTAAATGTTCCGCGTAATGAAGAAATTCGTTTTAATGATATCATTCGCGGATGGGTTGTAGTGAACAGCGCACAAGTAGATGATAAAGTACTTTTAAAAAGCGATGGTATGCCAACGTATCATTTGGCGCATATTGTAGATGATATTGAAATGCAGATCTCTCATGCTGTAAGGGGAGAAGAGTGGTTACCAAGTGCGCCGGGGCATATTTTAATTTACCGTTATTTAGGTTTAGAGAATGACATGCCTAAATTGGCGCATTTACCTTTGATATTGAATCCCGATGGTAATGGAAAAATTTCCAAGCGTGAGTCTCGTTTTCCTGTATTTCCATTAAGTTGGAAAGATCCACGTGAAGCAACGCCATTTATTGGTTACAAAGAATCGGGATATTTTCCTGAAGCGTTCGTAAATGTTTTGGCTTTGTTAGGATGGAATCCCGGAACGAATGAAGAAATTTTTAGTTTAGAGGAGATCGCCAAGGTTTTTGATCTTGAGCGCGTGCATAAAAGCGGTGCTAAATTTGATCCTGAAAAAGCAAAATGGTTCAATCAGCAATATTTGCGTAAACATTCAGATAAAGAATTAGCCGCTTTGTTTAAACCAACTTTAATTGAAAAAGGATATGGTAATTTATCGGAGCAATTTATTGAGGATTATTGCCGCTTAGTAAAGGAAAAAGCACAATTTGTTCATGAGTTTTGGCAATACGGAAGTTTTATTTTAGAAGAACCAACGTCATACGACGAAAAGGTAATGGCAAAAAAATGGAACGCTGATGTAAAAGCCTTATTTGTAAAATTGGTGGATAAATTTACCGCTTTACAAAAATGGGATGCGCACGAATTACACGAATGTTTTGCTGCAGCCACTACTGAACTTGGTAAATTAGATATGCAAGTGATGCGCGTGTTGGTTACAGGAGTAGCAGGCGGTCCGCAATTATTTGATGTAATGGCATTGATTGGTAAAGAAAAAACCTTGGAACGTTTTAAAACCGCTTTTTCTAAGAATTAAAAAAAACGTTGCGTCACCTCTTGAAAAAGTTCTTAGTAATAGTCATTTTATTTTTTGTTTCAGGTAAAATACTCTCGTGCGACATTTGTGGTTGCTTCATGGGCGTTGTTCCTTATGATAACCAAAGCAGTATTGCTTTTATGCATCGTTACAGAGTGTTTAATGGTTATCACCACTATCAAACTCAATCGCATTATTTTCCGGCCGGAGCTTATAAAATTCAACATGGTGGCACCTCGCCTGATAGTGTTGTAACTCGAAATTATTCAAGCAAAGATTATGAAAGCTATAAAGTATTTGAACTTCGCTGTAAATATTTTATTCATAAACGATTCGAATTAAATATGTTTGCTTCGCTTGTAAATAATAAAAGCAAAGAAGATAGCGTAAAATTAAATCATACCGGCATCGGCGATCCGCATTTGTTTTTTGGATATCACATCATTCGTCCAAAAATGGAAGCTGATCTTAAAATGCGATGGACAATTGGAGCAGGAGTGAAGTTGCCTTTAGGAAACAACCAAGCGAGAGATCAAAACCAACAACGTTTACCGTTCTTAATGCAACCCGGAACAGGAAGTTTAGATTATTTCTTTTATACAACGTATATGATCGCTTATAAAAAAGTAGGCCTTGTTACAACTATCAATTACAAAATAAATGGACAAAATACGTTCAAAGAACATATTGATAATAGTTTCACCAATTTTGTTTCGCTGTTCTGTAAATTCAAAACACAAAATTGCTCGTTCATGCCTTCCATTAATTCCTATTACGAATATACAAATGGTTTGTATGTACAAAGCATAAAACAGAACGGTACCACTATGAACGAATTGATGTGCGGTGTTGGAATGGATATGTATTATAAAAATTACGGTTTAAGCATGGGTGCACAAAAAACGGTACTTCAACATACGGAAGAGGGAGAATTAAATTCGGTTGGACGTTTATACGTTACCTTGAGTTATAATTTCAATCAAAGGAAGTATTTAGTGAAAAGGAAGACAGAGGAAGGGCAGTAGGCCTTGTTCCGATTTACCATTATTGCTAATTCATTGGTACCAATATGTCACCCCTACGGGGTTTTGTTAACTGCTATTTATTTGGTGTTACCAATATGTCGCTCCTTCGGAGCTTGGAAATTAGTAATTTCGCATCTCGAATTAATATTTCGAAATAGTCTTGAATGCGCGATGTGTTGGACGTCGTATTTTTTGCAGATGAAACATATCGCCACGTAGGTTTCATAAAATTTATTTACATGACAAAACTTCCCGTCCAACCAATGATCTAGGCCTTCTTTTAAGGTAAGCGGTATGTTTTGTACGGCAATAAAGGCGAGAAGCTTATGAAATTGTAAAGTCCCGAAGGGACGACATTTTGGTAATAAATATAATATAGAACAAAAAAAGCCCCGTAGGGGCGACATGTTGGTTTGCCTAAAAAAGATCACTTAATAATTATCCTACCCAATAATTTATTAATGCGCTTTTTATTTAGCTCAAGATTCATGATCTTCTCTTGAGTTTTTATAATATCATCATGCTCTTGGTTTTTTAACCCTTCTTTTAATCCCAAAATAAATGTATTCAGTTTTTTATCCTTTAAGCTAAATAAGAAATGCTCGGCTGATCGTTTTACTTCGTTCATTTCATCAATTACAAATACGCCAAAGCGTCCCCACTTATCGCTTAATGTATAATTTATTTGTGCATTGCTGATCGCAAAAGTGCTTATATCAGGGTTTTGATGTTGAACAAAATAATTTAATAATGGCAAACGTTCATTCGATAATTCATGCATGAATTCATCCATGATCAATTGATGAATAGGATCTTCAAAATCAATTTCATCGCGGCATAGTTCCATAATAATAAATTCATCCAAGGTCATTTCAAAACTATGTATTGTTTTATCTTCATTTTCCCCATCAACCTTTATTAAAATATTTCCGTAATTCATCATTAAACGGAGCAATTCTCTTTCTTCAAAACGGATGGTATCCTTTTTTTCTTTTTCCTCAGGACCAATTAAGGCCTCAACTGCATGTTGAGCTTCAGCTTCCAGTTCTTCTGCACGTTTGTTCTTATCCCCGGCCTTCCTTCTTAATTTATTTACTTCAGTTTGCAAGATCTGTTCTTCCATCTCCATGATGTTTGAACATTCTTTTACATACACACTTCGAATGATAGTATCCGGAATAAGTGCAATGTTAGAAACAAGATCCTTGATCACCGTTGCTTTCTTGATCGGATCATTCTTTGTCTCCGCACTTAATTTCCGCGCTTTGTAAATTAAAAAATCTTGAGCATTCTTTTCTAAGTAAACGGCAAATTCTTCCGCTGTAACTAATCGACTGTAAGAATCAGGATCATGATTGTCAGGGAACATCAACAACTTCACATTCATTCCTTCTTCTAATAATAAAGGAATAGCACGTTCGCTTGCTTTTTGTCCGGCTTCATCACCATCGTACAATACAACAATGTTTGTAGTAAAGCGATGAATAGCTTTTATTTGTTCAATGGTTAAACTTGTGCCACTACTCGCCACAACATTTTCAATTCCCGCTTGGTGCATGGCAATAACATCCATGTATCCTTCTACCAAATAACAAACATTTTTTTGCTGAATGCTTTTTTTGGCAAGCGATAATCCGTAAAGCACTTTACTCTTATGGTAAATATCCGTTTCGGGACTATTGATATATTTCGCAACTTTCTTTTCGCTGGACAAAGTTCTTCCGCCAAACGCAACTACACGTCCGCCCTCATCGGTAATTGGGAACATTACGCGTCCTGCATATCTATCAAAAACATCGGCTTGTTGGATCTCATTTCCTTCAACGTAAGTATTACTTAAAATACTCATTCCTGTTTTTGCCAAATACTTTGGACTGTAACCTGCTTTAATCGCATCATTCGTAAATGCGCGACGATCTTCTAAACTATAACCAATTTGAAATTTTTGGATGATGTCGGGACGTAAACCTCTTTCAATAAAATAACCTAAACCAATAGAGCGACCTTCGTCGGTATTATTCATGTTATCTACAAAATATCTTGCTGCATATTGCATTACAATAAGCATGCTTTCGCGCTCATCTAATCTTTCTTTTTCTTCGGGAGTTATTTCTTTTTCAATTACCTCAATACCATATTTACCGGCAAGCCATTTCAAAGCTTCAGGATAAGAGAGACTCAAATGCTCCATCACGAAATTAACGCTGTGACCGGCCTTACCGCAACCAAAACATTTGTAGATACCTTTTACGGGTGAAACGGTGAAGGAAGGTGTTTTCTCACCGTGAAAAGGGCATAAGCCCAAAAGATTTGCGCCTCGTTTTTTTAACGTGATGAACTCGCCGATAACTTCTTCAACTCTGGCAGCTTCAATTATTTTGTCAACCGTATCGCGAGGGATCACTTTTTGTCAAATAGGGACCTTAAAGATAGTAAATCACTTACCGAGTTTGACAAGTGTTGGTAAGTTTTAGTGGCAGGAAATTATTGAAAATAAAAATCCCGATCATTTAAATAGTGATTGTATCAACTATGATGATCGGGTTAAAGTATTTAAAGAGCAAGTATTACTTAAAAACCTGCTTCTGAGGTGTTTTCTGAATTTGGAGAAGATTCTTTTTTACCTTTTGCTTCGGCAACTACGATCGCTCTCTCAAAATGTGATGTACCATTAAGTGCATTAATGGCGGCATTAGCTTCGGCGTCATTTGCCATCTCTACAAAACCGTATCCTTTACTGCGCTTAGTTTCTTTGTCCTTAATTATTCTCACACTGGTAACTTCACCGTAGGTTGAAAATAATTCAGATAAGGCCTGTTCACGTACCTTAAAGCTGATGTTACTTACAAAAATGTTCATAATTTCTCGTCTAGTTTAGTATAGTAAAGATAGACAAAAAACCGAAAAAACCAAAAAAAGTGTTAAATTTTAGGCCAAATGCCCTAAAACGCCCTTAAAACAATTTAGCCTCAACGCTTATCTCAACATTTGCGTCTTTTGGGAGCCTTGCGGCCTGTATAGTAGCCCTGGTGGGGAAGTCACTTTTGAAGTAACTGGCGTAAACCTCGTTCACATGAACAAAGGTATTCATATCGTTTAAAAAAATGGTGGCTTTAACCACGTTATCAAATGTGCATCCTGCCGCTTTTAAGATCTCGCCGATATAATCCATTACGATCTTAGTTTCCTCCTTGATAGGCACTTTTATCAATTGCTTGCTTTGAAGATCCATGGCAATTGTTCCGCTTAAGTAAACAGTATCGCCAACTATCAATGCCTGGTTGTATGGACCAATTGGTGCCGGGGCATTAGGTGTCTTAATGATTTTCTTCATGATAGGTGTTTTTAACGACTCAAAAATAGCAATTATTTCTTACCACAGGTAGCGTCTGAAAAGTATGTTTTCTTTGATTTTCAAGTATTTTGAATTTATGCAAGGCGCTTTCCGTAGGCCATACCCAGAGGGTGTCTGGTCAAGGAAAGCAACGAAGCAGAAATTCAAAAGACGCAGAAAAGCATGAACAGATACTTTTCAGACACTACCTAATCCATAAACGGTTAAATAACTCTCTAACAAACTAAAATGAAACAAATTATAGTTTGTAACTTCAACCACATGATCTTGTTGCTTTTTAAAGAGAGTGTATTGTTTGCCTGGCAAGCGCTTATTGGTAATAAACTTAGATCATTCTTAAGTTTATTAGGAATTACCATTGGTATATTTGCCATCATTCTTGTTTTTACAATTGTTGATAGTTTGGAGAATAATATTCGTTCATCAGTACAATCTCTTGGCAGTAATGTGATCTATGTTCAAAAATGGCCGTGGAGTTTTGGAGAAGATTATCCTTGGTGGAAATACATGAATCGTCCATTACCCAAATACGAAGAGTTAGAAGAGTTGCAAAAATACAGCAAGACCACCGAAGCTATAGCGTTTAGAATGGGGCAGCGAAAAACTGTGAAGCACGGTTCAAATAGTATAGAAAGAGTTGTGATAGGAGGAATTTCGCAAGATTATAATAAGATCAAGAGTTTTGATCTTACAGAAGGAAGATATTTTACCACTGCAGAAACGGATGCAGGTTATGCGGTGGCCATTATTGGTTCATTAGTAAGCGAAGGACTTTTTCCGCACGAAGATCCTATTGGTAAAGACATAAAAATAAACGGATACAAATGTTCGGTGATAGGAGTTGTAAAAAAAGAAGGCGAGAGTATGTTAGGTCCAAGTATGGATTCACAAGTCATGGTGCCATATAATTTCGGGCGCCGTTTTTTGGATGTAAGATCAGAGAATGCCGATCCATTTATTATGGCGAAAGCAAAACCCGGAATTACCAATGTAGAAATGAGTGATGAGTTAATGGGGATCATGCGATCGGTACGACGTTTAAAACCGCAAGCCGATCAAAATTTTGCGCTGAATGAAATTAGTTTATTAAGCAAAGGCTTTGATATGATGTTCGCCGTGATAGGAACAGCAGGATGGATCATCGGGGGATTTTCAATTCTTGTTGGAGGATTTGGAATCGCTAATATTATGTTTGTTTCTGTGAGAGAGAGAACCAATATAATTGGTATTCAAAAAAGTTTAGGTGCCAAAAATTATTTTATTCTTATTCAGTTCTTAACTGAAAGTGTTTTGTTGAGCTTGGTGGGGGGAGCAATTGGATTATTGCTAACCTATCTTATTACGGTATTGGGAAAAGACGCGATACCAATTGACATTACACTTTCGTCGACAAATATTTTTTTAGGATTTACTGTATCGATATTAATTGGAGTTATCAGCGGATTTATTCCCGCTTATGGCGCCTCACAACTCGATCCGGTGGAAGCAATACGTAGTAATTAATGAGACCAAAAGTGATAAGTGTTATTTGTATCATCGGATTTATTCTGGTGATCCTCTCCTTTCCGCAGGTGTTCTCTCCGGGAATTAAAAAAATTGGCATGTTCACGCCCGCTATTTACGGCGGCATTATTGCTTTTCAATTCATTTCTTTTGTGGGATTATGGCATTTTAAGCAATGGGGCGCAATGGGCTTTGCAATGGCGTTCTTTTGTAAAATATTCTTTAATATCCTTATAAATGAGACGGGCGTTTTGTTCTATACCTACATTTGCATTTCTCTTTTCTCATTTATTTTTGTTTTAAGGTATTTCCGCCAAATGAGTCCGAATTTTTAATTCATCGCAGTATCGCTGCTCACTTTTTTAGCCACGAATTGCACTAATTAGCACTAATCTAGGTTTATAACATTTCACCAAACTGTGTAAAGCAACTTTTATCATTAAACACAGATTAGTGAAATTGTTTTTCACACACAGGTCGGTGAAAATTCGTGAAATTCGTGGCAAAAAATCTAATCTCGGCGTAGCCGAGAGATTATGTGAAAATTCGTTATTTAACTTTCCTCCGTCTGCCATTTTAAAGAAATCATCTAAAAATAGGCTCGATACAGATAATTATTTTGTTTTATTCAATTTTTTTTGTATAACTTTATAGGAGAGGGATATATTATTCACTCACTAAAACACACATTTTAATCACCAGGATAGATGATTGCCGAAGTAGGAACACCAGAATTGATAGAATCACTAAAAAGCTTTTTTGGCTTTGATAAGTTTAAAGGAACTCAGGAAAAGATCGTAAAAAGCATACTTGCCAGTAAGGATACTTTTGTAATAATGCCAACAGGGGGCGGTAAAAGTTTATGTTACCAGTTGCCTGCCATATTGAATGAAGGAACTGCTATAATTGTTTCGCCTTTAATTGCCTTAATGAAGAATCAAGTTGATTCGATCAGAGGTTTTAGCGATCAGGATGGCATTGCACATTTTTTAAATTCATCCTTAAATAAAGCCGATACATTAAAAGTAAAAAAAGATGTTACCGACGGGAAAACTAAATTATTGTATGTGGCTCCCGAAACATTAACTAAAGAAGATAATTTAGCGTTCTTCAAAGACTTTAAAATTTCTTTTTTTGCAATTGACGAAGCACATTGTATTTCGGAGTGGGGACATGATTTTAGACCGGAGTATCGTAGGTTACGTCCGTTAATAGATTCATTAGGAGATAAAATTCCGGTGATGGCATTAACTGCAACAGCAACTCCAAAAGTACAACAGGATATTCAAAAGAATCTTGGTATGCAAAATGCCAATGTATTCAAATCATCATTTAACCGTTCTAATTTATATTACGAAGTTCGTCCTAAGCAAAATGTAATTAAGGAAATTATAAAGTTCGTAAAACAAAATGCCGGCAAAAGCGGTATCATTTATTGTTTGAGTCGCAAAAAAGTAGAAGAGGTTGCAAACGTTTTAAAAGTGAATGGCGTAAAAGCTTCTGCGTATCACGCAGGACTTGATGCAAAGGAACGCGCAAAAACGCAAGATGGATTTTTGATGGAAGATCTGGATGTGATCGTTGCCACTATCGCATTTGGAATGGGAATTGATAAACCGGATGTACGTTATGTTATTCATCACGATATTCCAAAATCATTAGAAGGTTATTATCAAGAAACGGGTAGAGCAGGGCGCGATGGCGGTGAAGGAAATTGTTTAACTTTTTATAGTTACGATGATATTGTGAAGTTGGAGAAATTCATGAAAGATAAACCGGTAGCTGAGCAGGAGATAGGAAAACAGATGCTGCAAGAAACTTCATCGTTCGCCGAAACCAGTAGTTGTCGCCGTAAATTCTTATTGCATTATTTTGGTGAAGAATTTGAAGAGAAGAAATGCAACGAAATGTGCGATAATTGTCGCCACCCAAAACAAAAATTCGAAGCAAAAGAAGATCTTGAATTAGTAATTGAGGCTGTTGTGGAAATGAAAGAGAAACACAAATTACGTGATGTGATAAATGTGTTGATGAGTACCATGACCGCAACTGCAAAATCATACAAGCATAATACATTAGAAAGTTGGGGTAAGGGAATAGAAGACGATAAAGAAGAGCGTTATTGGCAAGCTGTCATTCGTCAGGCTATTGTAAATGGGTTTTTAATAAAGGATATTGAGAATTATGGTTTGTTGAAAGTGAGCGACAAAGGTCACGCCTTCTTGAAAAAACCACACAGCATTAAATTCACACGTGATCATGATTACAGTAATACCGATCGCGGTGGTGATGATGATGCCATGATGGGTGGTAAAGGTGGCGCAGCTTCGGATGAAGTATTGTTTGCGATGCTAAAAGATATGGTGAAGAAGATCGCCAAAACAAAAAATTTACCACCGTATGTTATTTTCCAGGAAACATCATTAGAAGAAATGGCTATTCAATATCCTATCACTAATGAGGAAATGACCAAGATAAGTGGAGTAGGTGCCGGAAAAGCAATTAAATATGGTAAACCATTTATTGAACTCATTAAAAAATATGTTGAAGAGAATGATATTGAGCGACCAATGGATATGGTCATTAAATCGGTTGTAAATAAATCGGGATTAAAAGTTTATATCATCCAAAATATTGATCGCAAGGTTGGTTTAAAAGAGATGGCTAAAAGTAAAAGCATTAGCATGGATGAATTGATCACCGAAATTGAGACCATTGTTGCTTCGGGTACAAAAATGAATTTGAATTATTACATCAACGATATAATGGACGAAGAGAAACAGGAAGAAGTGTTGGAATATTTCAAAGAAAGTACAACTGATAGTATTGATGAAGCCTTAAAAGAATTAGGCGGCGATGAATATACCGAACAGGAATTGCGCATCATGCGAATAAAATTCTACTCCGAATTTGGAAATTAAAATTGAGTC
The DNA here is from genome assembly GCA_023251775.1 of Sphingobacteriaceae bacterium. Classification (GTDB taxonomy): domain Bacteria; phylum Bacteroidota; class Bacteroidia; order B-17B0; family Aurantibacillaceae; genus Aurantibacillus. The sequence continues at coordinate 13,852 of JAHEYC010000058.1, forward strand.
CGCCGATGGCGGACTTTTTCTTTTTAACCACAGAGGCCTGCGGCTTCACAGAGATTTACACAGAGATTTACACAGAGGACACTGAGCCCAAAACCGCCTATTTATCAAAAAAAATTTCTCTGTGAACTCTGTGTTACCTCTGTGAAATGCGAAGCATCTCTGTGGTTAAAAGGCCCTAATACCAAAACCCGCTCTCGTATGAGAAAGAGCGGGTTGGTATGGTCTGATCAAGATATGCTTGTGGTTATCTATCAGTCCAAACGTTAGCGGGCTTAACGTTCTATTATTTTATAGCAAAGGTTACGCTGCTAATTTTATTGAGGATGTTCACGGCTTCTTTTTGTTTGCTTAATGCAATACCTTCCATTTCTTCGGCATTTTGCATAGTGCCTAATTTGCCGGCATTGTTTGGCATGGCGTAAGCTTCTTGTCGCATTTCTTTGGCCAGTTTTAAAGTTTGTTCAGCTTCCGAATTTAATTGTTCCGAACGTGTGGTGAAATTATCATTCACGTTTGGATCTTTTAAAAGGGCCGAATAAACCTCTTCCACAAATTGAAATGTTTCAAGGTTAAATTTACCGTAGATCTCTGATACTTGTATTTGAAGTAACTCAACTTGTTTTGCAATTTTATTTGCGGAGGCTATGAGTTGTGCTTTTTCTTGACCTTTTTTGGTATTGGCCTGTGCACGCAGTTTCTTTTCGGATAACTGGAGTTCTTCTGCTTTTATTTGGTAGGCTTTAGCGTCTTGTAATGTAGAGGTGCTTTGTAAGCTTTTATTGTAAGCCGACATTGAACCACCAACATTTAAGTTCTCGAATTTACTTTTTTTAGGCGCTTGGTTCTCTTGTGTTTGGCCTTTTACCATTACCTGAATGGTAAGTGCCATTGCTATTAAAGTTAATGTTGTTTTCATAACTGATAAGTTTTAAATAGGTTAATGCTCTCATTTGTTTTTTGTTTTTTAGTTTTTAATTTGATTTATATGTCAGTGTTTTTTAGTGAACCGGCCCCTGTTTGCCTTGAGTGCTGAGGGGTTATTGGTTAGTGAGTGTTTCTATGTGATTGTACGTGGTGGTTTTAAAAAAGGTTCGTTTTTTTCTACATATTTTTAGAAACAGCACTTTGTTGATATGGTTGATAAGAATTCTAAATTGTTTTAAGATATTGATGAAAAGCTGTAAACTTGCACTGTGCCTGCGTTTTAGACGGTTCTATTAATTAAATAAATTATATTTAGCATTATGAATTTCACCGAATTTTTTTCCGATAAAACAACAAAGCCAAAACAAAAAACAGAAGCGCTTAGTGATTGGCTATTAAAAAATACAAATAAGTTACCTGTTCTTTTAGAGTTTGCTTCAAGCTCCAAAGATTCTGTAAGGGCAACTTGTATTGAAGCGGTAGAATTTTCAAGTAAACAAAAACCAACTATAGTAAATGAAAAAGCGTTTGTGTTTATGATAAAAGCATTAGGTCATAAAGCACCACGAATAAAATGGGAATCAGCCAAAGTGATTGGAAACAGTGCTCATTTATTTCCCGATAAATTAAATGAAGCCATAAAACATCTTTTAGTGAATACCGATCATGAAGGAACAGTGGTAAGATGGAGTGCAGCGTTTGCATTAGGTGAAATATTGAAATTAAAAACAAAACATAATTTGAAATTGATCCCTGACATACAAAAGGTGATCGAAAAGGAAGAAAAGAACAGTATCAAGAAGATCTATCTTGCGGCGCTCAAGAAAATTGAGAAATAAAACCCTTGTTTGCTACAGCCCATAATGGCCTATATAATAGAGGTCATTTATTCAAGATCTTGCATTCCGACCTAAAATTCCCCATATTTTTAGGCTATACCCCCGTTTTTCAACATCTTTTTTATAAAAAGTTGATATTTTTTGCTTGTACCCCCCCATTTTTTCATGTATTTTTGTCCAGAATTAGTAAAAAACCTATTTAACCCCCTATAAAAATGAGTACAAGACGTATTTTAGCCCTCCAAGAAGCCATTAGCCGTAAACCAATTGAGCTGAACAAGATCAACGAACAAGTATCAAAGTATTACGGTTCCAACGTATTTGGATTAGATGCCATGCGTGAGTTCCTTTCAGAAGAGGCTTTTCAAAGCCTTCAACAATCCATGAACCAAGGCACAATTGTTGAGCGTAAAATGGCCGATCAGGTTGCTGCTTGTATGAAAGCTTGGGCTCAAAGTAAAGGGGTAACACATTTTACACACTGGTTTCAACCTTTATCGGGCGCTACTGCAGAAAAACACGATGGATTTTTTGAACCAATTGAAGGTGGTCGCGCTATTGAGCGTTTTAGCGGTAATGCTTTAGTGCAACAAGAGCCCGATGCTTCTTCATTTCCAAATGGTGGAATAAGAAATACATTCGAAGCTCGCGGATACACAGCGTGGGATCCAACATCTCCGGCTTTTATTTGGGGAGAAACATTATGTATCCCAACAATTTTTATTTCATACACAGGTGAGTCGTTAGATTTTAAAACACCATTATTAAAATCATTACAAGCATTAGATAAAGCGGCAACCGATGTTTGTCAGTACTTTGATAAGAACGTTACAAAAGTAATTGCAACATTAGGATGGGAGCAAGAATATTTTTTAATTGATTCGGCTTTATATAATATCCGTTTTGATCTGCAACAAACAGGACGTACCTTGTTTGGACATGCTGCGGCAAAAGGACAACAATTGGAAGATCACTATTGGGGTTCTATTCCTGAAAGAGTTGCTGCATACATGCGCGATTTTGAACACGAAGCACATTTATTAGGAATTCCGGTTCGTACGCGCCACAATGAAGTAGCCCCTGCGCAATTTGAGTGTGCTCCTGTTTTTGAAGAAACTAATTTAGCTGTTGATCATAATTTATTATTGATGGATGTGATGGAAAAAGTTGCTATCCGTCATAATTTCCGAGTTTTGATGCACGAGAAGCCGTACGCCGGAATTAACGGAAGCGGTAAACATAATAATTGGAGTTTAGCTACTAATACCGGTAAAAATTTATTATCTCCGGGTAAAACTCCGAAGACAAATCTGCAATTTTTGACCTTTTTCGTAAACACAGTTATGGCTGTGCACGAACACGCCGATCTGTTACGTTCCTCAATTGCTTCTGCAAATAACGATCATCGTTTAGGAGCAAACGAAGCACCTCCTGCAATTATGTCGGTATTTTTAGGTCAACAACTTTCAAATGTGTTGGATGAATTAGAAAAAGCTGTGCATAGTGGTAAAATGAGTCCTGAAGAAAAAACCGCATTGAAAATGAATATCGGACGCATTCCAGATATTTTATTAGATAACACGGACAGAAACAGAACATCACCTTTTGCATTCACCGGAAATAAATTTGAGTTTAGAGCTGTTGGTTCTTCGGCAAATTGCGGTGGACCAATGACCGTACTTAATGCGATAATGGCAGAGCAATTAGTTGCATTTAAAAATGAGGTTGATGCATTGATGAATAAAAAAGTTGAGAAGGACGAAGCTATTTTTCAAGTATTAAAGAAATACATCATCGCCAGCAAAAAAATTCGTTTTGAAGGAAATGGTTATGGTGATGAGTGGAAAGCAGAAGCAAAAAAACGCGGTTTAAGTAACATACCAACAACGCCGGGCGCTTTAGAGGCTATGATCTCTAAAAAGACATTAGCGATGTTTGAATCACAAGGTATTCTTAGTCATAGAGAACAAGAAGCGAGATATGAAATTAGTTTAGAGACCTACACCAAAAAAATTCAGATCGAATCGCGTATCATTGCCGACATGGTAAATAATCAAATATTACCGGCTGCTATTTCGTATCAAAAAAATATTGTGGATAATGTGATGGGATTAAAAACCATTTTATCGGCGGAGGAATTTAAAAAAGCTGCCGAGATCCAGTTAAATCTTATTCATGAAATTAGTGAACGTGTAAATAGCATTAAAAAGTCGGCTGATGAAATGCGTGAAGAGCGTAAGAAGGCCAATAATTTAGATTCGGCAAAAAAACAAGCTCATGTGTATTGCGATAAAGTAAAATCTTACTTTGAGACCATACGCTACCAAGTTGATAAACTGGAATACATTGTTGATGATAAAGTTTGGCCTCTGCCAAAATATCGCGAGATGTTATATTTGAGATAAAGAACAAAGCCCTTCAATTAAGGAAGGGCTTTTTGTTTGATCAAAGCTTTTCTTGAAGCATAAAATCTATTTCCTGAATAGTTGTGTTCAGTTTTTTCTTTTTCTCTGCAATAGCCTCTTTAAGATCTGCTTTTCCAAGCTCTAATTGAACTTCTAAACTCTCGGCCTTGGTCCTTAACCCTCCAATAACGCCGGTGCCATTTTGTAGATCCATTTTCGATTCATGAAGAAAGTGTTTTAAATTCTTATTGAATTCATTCCACTTGTCTTTAGCTTCTGCTTTTCCTAAACTTGCTTCTATTTGAACCTGTTCAAGTGTGTTTGCGAAATTCCTCAAACCATTAACAAATCCGTCGGCTAAATGTTTTTTATTTTCCATAGTAGTAATTTTGATACAATGTTACTGCAAAGGGTTGGGAAGGGTTATGACCTTGATCGGTGGCTAGTATGACCTTTGTCAGTTTTTAAATAAATTTGATCTAAACTCTTACTCCGATCACACAAACATCATCCACTTGATCCAATTGGCCTTTCCAATTAAGGAATTTTTCTTCCAATATTTTCACTTGTTCCTCCTGATGTTGTGATGCGTTCGAAGCAAGAACTTCCTTAAATTGTTTGTACTTGAATTTCTTTCCATCAGGTCCGCCAAACTGATCGGCATAACCATCAGTAAATAAAAATACCATATCTCCTTTACTAAATGAGAGTAGGTGAGAAGTAAATGGTTTCGGATCATCATATAAACCTATTGGTTGTTTATCACCTTTTAGTTCTTCCAATTTCCCGTTTTTTACGAACCATAATGGATTATTTGCACCAGCCCATTGCATAACATTCATATCCTTACGCAAAATAGCCACTAAACTAATATCCATTCCGTCTTTTACTTCTTCACCACTTTTTCGCAATGTTTCTAGAACCAATTCGCGCGTTTTATCAAGTATCTCACCCGGCAACTTTAATTCAAACTCTTTTACGCAACGAGTTAATGAATTTGAACAAACCACACTCATTAACGCACCCGGAACACCATGACCTGTGCAATCAGCTGCTGCATAAAAAATATGTGTATCAGTGACTTCAAAAAAGTAAAAATCACCGGCGATGATATCCTTTGGACGGTATAAAAGAAAACTATCCGGTAAATATTTCTTTATATCCTCTTCACGCGCTAAGATCGCTTTTTGAATTCGCTTAGCATAATTGATCGAATCTAATATTTCTTTTTGTTTATCTTCAATAATATATTTTTGCTTCTTAGTGATATTAAGTGAGCGAAAAATAAAGATCGCAAAGCTAATAACTAATAGTAAGCCAATAATGGCAGAACCAATAATGATCTGCTGAATTCTATTTCTTTGAGCCACGATCGCTCGTTCATTGTTTTGTTGTTCTTTAAGCACCGCCTCCTTTTTTTCATACTCATAACTTAATTGGTTTCTAACACTTGCCTTTCGGGTACCTTCATTATTTATACTGTCTTTGTAAATAGTATATTGTTTGAAGTGATCTAAAGCTCCGGAAAAATCACCTCTAGCAGAATCAACTCTAGCATATAGCTTTTGTGAGTTTCGTATATATTCCGGGAAGCCAAGTTCTTTTGAGAGACTAAGAGAGCTATCGGCGTATTTTTTCGCTAAAGGATAGTTAATTTGTTTTAAACTCACTTCGATCATGTGGATGTAATAATTCGCGATCCCTTCAGAATTATTCATCTCCCGATGTATTTTATAACTATTTGAAAAATAATCTAAAGTGGAATTAATATCGTTTTTATCAAAGTATATCATTCCAATATTGTTTAGCGACATGGCAATTCCATCCTTATCTCCAATACTGTTCCTTATTTCCAAACTTTTGTTATAAAATTCCAGGGCCTTAGAATATTTTTTTTGAACATAGTAAATAGCGCCAATATTGTTAAGCGTTTTTGCAATTCCTTCTTTGTCTCCTATTTCCTTCAAGTTCTTAAGACATTTTTCAAAACACTCAATAGCTTTCGAAACATCTCCTTGTTCTTCATAAAGGATCCCAATATTATTTTGTGAGTCAGAGATGCCGGCTTTATCGTTAAGTTGCTCGCTTAAATTTAAACTTTCACTATAGTGTTCCAGTGCCTTTGAAATATCTCCAAGTTTGTAATAAACAACACCAAGATTATTAAGTGACTCAGCAATTCCTTTTTTGTCTTTTATAAGTGTTCGTATCGCTAAACTTTTCTTGTAGTAGTCCAAACTCACTATAACATTTCCTTGCGCTTCATACATAAAGCCTAAATTATTGAGGGCAATAGATTTTAACTTCAATAATCTAGATCTGCTATTACCACTAGAATAGTTTGGTTGCTTAAGAAGTTTATCTGCCAATTCAACTGCGGGTTTCGCATAACTTATAATGTCTGTTACCTCGCAATTATCGCTTAACTGTATTAGAAAAAATAATTTAGCACTATCTTGTTTTGCATTTCTATATTGAAGCACTAAAGAGTCGATATTTTGTGCGTACGTAAAAGAAGTAACATGAATTACAAATGAAAAAGTGTAAAGAAGTGCTGCTTTTAAGATGATCTTTGTATAAAGTTTCATTAGATCCTTATTCCCATAATTAATACATCATCTACTTGTTCTAATGTTCCTTTCCAATCGTCAAACGTTTTTTCTAGAACTTGCCTTTGTTTTTCAAGTGGTTCCTCATTTACAGATAACAGTACGTCACTAAGCGTTTTGTATTTGAATTTTTTGCCTTTTGGTCCCCCAAACTGATCGGCATAACCATCGGTAAAAATATAAATGCTATCGCCTTTTTTCAAAGGAAATTCCTCGTCGTAAAAAGTTTTTTTCTCATATTCAATAGAAGCGGTGATAGCTTGTTTGATCGGTTTCAGTTCTATAAGTTCATTATCTCTAACGATCCAACACGGATTATTGGCTCCGGAATATTTTAAGATACCTTTATTAATATCTATCACACAAAAAGCAATATCCATACCATCGTTAATATTTTCTGCATCTTCGCTTGAACGTAAATTCTTTGGAAGTTCTTTATTTAAAAAATTTAATGCATCGGCGGGTGTATTAATATCAGGATTATAAGCAGTTTGGTTAAGGAGTGTGCTATTCAGCATGCTCATAAAAGCCCCGGGAACTCCATGACCGGTACAATCAGCTGCAGCAAAAGCAAAAATATTCTTTTTGATATGTTTATCTTCAATATGTAATATCCAATAAAAATCTCCACTCACAATATCTTTTGGCCTATAAAGAATAAAACTTTGTTCAAAAACCAACTTCATTGTTTTTTCGGAAGCGAGAATTGCTTTTTGGAGGCGTTTAGCATACTTAATCGAATCAACGATCTCTTTTTGTTTTTCTTCTATCTGAACAAGCGCCACTTTTAATTCTGAAGTGCGTTCATCTACTTTATTTTTAAGGACCAATTTTTCTTGTTTCAATTTCCGTTCGCGGGATCTTACAAAAAGATAAACCACAGCGCCAATAAAAATGATAACTAAGCCTGCGAACCAAGATGTTTTCCAAAAGGGACGTGTTATTGTGAAGATAAATGAAGTAGGTTCCTTATTCCAAACCCCATCATTATTACATGCTTTTACCATAAATGTATAAGTGCCCGGAGGAATGTTAGAGTAGGTGATCTCATTTTTATTTGTAATAGGCGACCAATCCTCATCTAACCCTTGCAAAATATATTGGTAAAGAACTTTTGTTGGTGCTGCATGCGAGATGCCTATGAATTGAAACGTAAAATGATTTTGATAATAAGGTAATCGTAATGCAATCGGAAGATCATCCTTATCAAGATAAAATCCCATATCGATCCAATTCGTATCGCGGTAATGTAATTGTATATTGGTTATTCGAGTGGTGGGTTCTACATCATTAAAAAATTGCAAGTTGGTATCAAATACAAAAGCCCCCTTAGAGGTACTTATCCAAAGTTTACCATCTTTATCAATAAAACTAACAGTGCAACTAGAATTTACAAGACCTTCTTCGACCGTGAACATTTTTATTCTTTTATTCCCTTTGCGATAATCACTCATATCCATAACCGCCAGTCCATAAGCCGTTCCTAAATACATTTTACCTTTATACACATCTATGGTATTAATAATATCCGAAAAGAGGCCATGTTTGGTTGTGATAGAATCCAGGATCTTCATAATGGAATCTTTTGAGATCAAACATTTGTATAAGCCACGACCTCTTGTGCCGATCCAAACGGTATCACTAACTTCACTATAAGCGCAATTGCCGGGGGTGCGAATAAAACCATTTTTCTCATCAAATCTAAAAATATTCTTGCCATTGTAATATTGAGTTCCCGAAAAAACATTGAAAATCCATAAACGACCCGTTTTATCTATCGATATTGTGTTTGCATCAATAGTTTTTTTCCCCTGTATATGTAATCCTTTACCGTTTGTGCGCCATTTTTCCAACCCGGCTTCGGTGACTACATACAAATGATTACTATCGGTTTTCGCAGTAGAAAACCCCCTTAACCACGGCTCTCTTGTATATTTATTATTATGGAATTTATAACCATTACCGCCGTAGGCCAATGCATATACTTCATTATTATTTGTGACCTCAATATTCGTAAGCGCACTCATTGGCAGTCCATTAAAATTGGTATAATTAGTTACACTTCGCAGTTTTTGGTCGTAAACAGAAACTGAATTTTCTGAAAGCATCCAAACATTCCCCGATGTATCTTGTTTCATATTTACAAGAACATCATTGAACAAGCCATTTTTGGTATTAATACTGGTTATGCCTTCGCCGGAATATTTATATAAACCATTTCCAAACGAACCAAACCACACGTTTCCTTCTGCATCCGCAAGACTTGACCAAAAAGAATTGAAATTCAATCCTTCATGAGAGGAATAATTTATGAGTTCTTTTCCGTTGTATTTAAACAAACCATTTTCAAATGTTGAGAGCCAAACATTACCTCGTTTGTCTTTGGTAAGACTGAGAACTCCCGATCCAACAGCAATAGTTGAATCGTGTTTATGATCTTTTAATTGCCTTACAGGTTGTCCCCAACCACTTATCCATTCCTTTCCATTTTCAAATTCTATAAGATTATATACTTGCCCCGGTGATATGGTCTCCTTAACAAAGGTGTCGCCCTTCTGAATAAAATAAGTGCTTTCGGTACCAACCATTAATGTTCCATCCTTTTTGCGTTTTACTAACCTCACCAAGTACCCATACCTATCTTTTTGATCGGCCAATCGATATCTCTTAATAAGTGGTGAATCTATTTTTTCGGGATCCAAATGAAAAAGAAAGATATGAGTACCTGCCCAAATAGTGCCATCGGTGTCTTTATACATACTCCAAGTGATCCATCTAGGTAATTTATTACCTACAGTATCGATCCGAGTGAACTTTTTGTTCTTATAAATAAATAAACCTTCACTTGTACCAACCCACATATTTCCTTTATTATCTTCACAAACTGATCCCACATCGTAAATATCAAAACCATCTTTTGCCGAAAAATTGTAAAATGTGTTCCCGTCAAAAACAGAAAGTCCGTCCTGGCAACACACCCAGATCCTTCCTTTACTATCTTGATATAAATTTCGGATGTTCGCTGAAAAGAATCCTTGCTCATTGGAATAGTGTTTAAAATCTACGCGATGTCCGAACGAACGAAGGTTTTGTCCCAAACACTCATTCGAGAGTAAAGTGAACAATAGAAGTAATGCCGAATATTTTTTAAACAGCTTAATGAACTATGAAAATATTAAAATTATAGTTGAATTCCTATTATTAACACGTCATCTACCTGCTCAAGGTTGCCTTTCCAAGAAATAAACTCCTTTTCAAGACGGGTTTTTTGTTCAGTAACAGGTAAATGTGAAATGGACACCAGTAATTTGTTAAGTTCGCTGTATTTAAATTTCTTTCCTTTTGGGCCTCCAAATTGATCTGCAAATCCATCGGTGTAAAGATAAATTACGTCACCCTCTTGCACTTCGGTCTCGCCTTGCACAAAAGGATCGTTACCTTCGCCAATCCCTACCGGCATTTTATTTAATTCGAGTTCAATACAAGCGCCCTTTCTTATGAGAATAGGTGCATTGTTTGCCCCAACATATTTTATTTTTTTTGATCGTGGATCAAAACACATAAGAATACCATCAAATCCATCTTTCTGTCCTTCTTTGCTTATACCACCGATCAAACGTTGTCTCACATGATCAAATATGAGACCAGGCTCTGTAATGTTCTTTTCGTTGATGGCCTCACTTAAAAAACCAATATTAAGTAAACTCATAAATGCACCGGGGACCCCGTGACCTGTAGAATCGCATACAGCAAGATAAAATAAGTTATTATGTTTTGTAGCCCAATAAAAATCGCCACTTACAATATCCTTAGGTTGAAAATAAATAAAATTCTCTTCTAGATTCTCATCTACAAAATCTTTGTGCGCCAATAATGTTGTTTGAATGCGCTTTGCATAGTGAATTGAATCGAGGATCTCTTTTTGCTTTTCATCCACTAACTTCTTTTGATCTTCAATAATGAGTTTTTGAGCTTGAGATACTTTAAAACGATTGAATAAGATCACCAATAGAACTAATACAACAAAAAAACCAATAGCAATAGATAAAGTGATATGTCTACTTTTTTCTTTTTCGGATCGCACCAGCGCATCTTTTAGATCTTGTTGTTTTTGAATATTGCTTATCTCATTCTCAAATTCACGTTTTGCTTCATCTCGTTTTAGGTCTCTTTCTTTGTTCTCTTGTTCTAGTTTCAATCTAAGTTCATGAAATTTATTAGAATAAAGCAAGGCCTCCTTGTATTTGTTTGTTGCCTCACATAATTGTGCAAGGTTGGTGTAGTTCTCTATTTGTCCTTCAATATCCTTTAATTTTATGGCAATTGCTAAGGATCTGTTAAGATACTCTTCAGCCTCTTTATATTTTAAAAGCACCAAGTACATGGATCCAATATTGCCTAAAACAATACCTGTTTGAAATTCATCATGAATACTTTCACAATTTTTGAGTGATAATTTATAATACTCCAACGCCCCTAAAAGATCGCCTTTTGAATATCTCACATAGCCAATATTATTAAATGTTTTGGATAAAAGATTTGTGTCTTTTATTAATTGCCCAAGTTCAATGGCTTTAAAATAATAGTCGGCTGCTGCATCATAATCTTTTAAACTTCGGCAGGTAAGTCCTAGATTATTGTAAATTCCTGCGATCTGAAGCGTATCTTTTCTTGCTAAGGTGATCTTTAGCGCCTTTGTATAGTATTCTATGGATTTAGCATTATCTTTCTCGCTCCAGTATGCTTGACCAAGGACGCGGTAGAACCGTG
>JAHEYC010000059.1:0-752 GCA_023251775.1 Sphingobacteriaceae bacterium
ATGCGAACATGGGATGTTGTTCGCCTGTTGCGGATAACATCGCTGCCAAATGATATACTTGCGTGATCTGATGTTTTTTTACAATATCAAATAATGCTTTGCTATCTAAGGCATCTAATTTTTCGAAAGGATTATTTGCTAATGCAGATGATTCTTTAATATCGGAAGCAACCACATTACTGCTTCCATACATTTTTGAGAGATTTTCGGCTAACTCAACTCCTATTTGTCCACCTGCGCCAATGATCAGGATCTTTTCGTGTGTACCAGACATATCAAATGCATTTAGTATCTTTACAAACCTAAGTATTTAGAAAGTATTTTAAAAACTTTTTTCATACTTGAACCGATAATATAAACTGCAATTATTTTTATCGCTTTATGAGTCAATTAGTAAATCGAATAGACAAGAACATTCTTAAGCAACAGCTTAAAGAAGAGACCTTTCAAAGAAAGACAATTTCTTTTTACAGGTACGTTAACATCGCAAACCCCGAGATCTTAAGAGATGAACTTTTTAAAATGTGGACAGAGCTTAATTGCTTTGGGCGAGTTTATCTTGCGCACGAAGGCATTAACGCGCAGATGAATGTGCCTGAGCACAACTGGGATGAGTTTGCCCAAAAATTAGATCACATTGGGTATTTTAAAGATGTGCCCATTAAACATGCGGTGGATGGAAACGGGAAATCATTTTATAAACTCATTGTAAAAGTGCGCGATAAAATTGTGTCGGATGGAATTAACGATAA
>JAHEYC010000059.1:762-25353 GCA_023251775.1 Sphingobacteriaceae bacterium
GCATCAAACACCGGAAGATATTTAAGTGCGAAAGAATTCAACGCCGCTATTGAAGACCCGAATACCATTGTGGTAGATATGCGCAATCATTACGAAAGTGAAGTGGGAAGATTCGACAGAGCATTTTGTCCGGATGCAGATACGTTTAGAGAAGAATTACCTTTGGTGACCGATCATTTAAAAGGTCAGGAGAATAAAAAAGTGGTGATGTATTGCACCGGAGGAATTCGTTGCGAAAAAGCAAGCGCTTATTTTAAATACAAGGGCTTTAAAGATGTGAATCATTTACATGGCGGAATTATTCAATATGCGAAAGAAGTAAAAGAACAAAAACTCGAAAGTAAATTCCGCGGCATAAATTTTGTGTTCGACGAGCGTATTGGTGAACGCATTACAGAAGATATTTTAAGTAATTGTCATCAATGCGGAAAACCATGTGATACACATGTGAATTGCAAGAATGATGATTGTCACTTATTGTTCATTCAATGCCCTGAGTGCGCCACGAAAATGGATGGATGCTGCACACCAAATTGTCAACATATCTTTCATTTACCAATTGACGAACAGCGCAAATTGCGAAAAGGACGAGTGAAGAATGGTCCTGAATGTTTAGCAGTTTACAAAAGCCGACTGCGGCCAAATTTGGCGGAGATATTGAAGACAGAGTTGAAACACAAATAACAGAAAATGTATTTAAAGCGTAAGCGTATCGTTCTTGTTTTGTTATGTTCATTAGGGATGAGCATATCTTCTTACGCGCAGGTAAAGTTCAAAAAAGAAGATCAAGATAAAGTTGACGAAATGAATGAAGTCGCGAAAAAAGGCGACTCTCTTCTTTTCATGAAATTATATTTGAAAAATTTTTCAGAATCTAAAGCTTCGAAAAACTATTTTTTATTGAGTTATAGCTATTCCAAATACGCGATCTTTTGCTATTATAGGAACAGAATTAAAAAAGGGATCCCTTACCTTGATACGGCCATTCAGATCTCAAGCCAAAACAATTTAGAAGAAGTTACCTTAGCACTTTTAATGAACCGAGGTGCTTTTTACTATACAATTGGTAATTATTCTTCAGCTCTGAATGATTATAAAGCCAGCGAAGTGCTTATGGTAAAAAATAAATCAAGCCGGATAGGGGGTTTACTTGGTAACATTTCTCTTCTATATACCGAGATCGGTGATCTGGAAAAGGCCAAAAAATATCTCTACCGTTCTATTCCTTTTGTGAAACTGGATACAGAAAATGATGCCTATGTAAAATCACTTAATAATTTGGGCTTGATCTTCAAGAAAGAAAAAAATTATATAGCAGCGGATAGTGTATTTCGAATTGGTTATGCATTGAGCAAAGAAAAAAAATTGGACAGTGATTTTTCTGACGTGTTATACAATTTAGTAGAAGTGCTTACCATTCAAAATAAGATACAGGAAGCAAAAACATTTAATGAGGAATTATTACCTCATGTTATCAAAACTAAAGATGCCTCATGGGTAAAATTAGTGATCCTTGATCATGCGAATTTGAATTATCGTTTGGGTAATATTACAGAAGCAAAAAAATATCTTTTACGAGCCGAACAAATAAAAATTGATGAAACAGGCCGTGAAATTCAGGATCTGGATATGATGTCGGTTGCTGCAACTCTTTATCTGAATTTGGGTTACTATGAAAAATCTGCAAGAATGTTTGCGGCTTATTACGAATCCGAGGGAAGAAACACCAAGCAAAACGAGACGCTCAACTTACAAGAATTAACGTATAATTACGAGAAACGACAAGACTCATTAGCGCATGCAAAAGAAAAAGAGATCATCGCCCTTGAAAGTTTACACGAAAAAGAAAAAGCAGAAACTAAATTACACCAGCAACAAATAATTTTAGGCGTTTCATTAATAGGACTAATTTGTATTGTTGTTTTCTCATTATTTCTAGTGAAAGCGAACAGAAGTAAACAAAAGGCCAATAACGAAATAACTTTCCAAAAAGGTTTATTAACCGAAAAAAATAAGGAGATAACCGATTCCATCAATTACGCAAAACGGATTCAGCATTCGTTACTTCCTCCGATCGAACTCCTTGAGATATTATTGCCAAAACATTTTTTAGTTTACATGCCAAAGGATATTGTGAGTGGCGACTTTTTTTGGGCAAAGAAATTAAATGCCAATGAAATATTTATTGCGGTTGCAGATTGTACAGGACACGGTGTACCCGGCGCCATGATGAGCGCCTTGAGTATTCAAAACCTTAATGAATTATCGATGCAAACGCGTTCGGTCTCCGAATTATTATCACTGTTAAATACCAATTTAAAACATACACTTAATCAAGATCAGGAAGGTTTTTCTAAAGACGGTTTGGATATTTGTTTGTGTAAAATAAATGCCAAAGAACGAAAGATCACCTATAGCGGGGCCAATCGATCGTTACAAATATTTAACCAAAATGGATTAAAACAAGAGGTAAAAGCTACAAAGAACGGAATTGCCGGACATACACTTGACAGTCAGGTTTACGCTGAACACGAGATAGTTCTGGAAGAAAATGATATGGTGGTAATGAGTACCGATGGATTTGCTGATCAGTTTGGTGGTCCCGAGAATAAAAAAATAACCACTAAACGTTTTAAAGAGTGGATGACGGAGATCATTTTTAGCGATAATAAAAAAGCTGAACTTGAGGCGCGATTTGGGTCATGGAAAGGAAGCACCGATCAAATTGATGATGTATGTGTTTTAGGATTTAAAATTTAGTAAATTTGTATTATGCCGATCTATCACAAACTGGGTAATTTCCCGCAAAAGCGTCACACCGTGTTTCAATCGAAACAAGGAAAACATTATTACGAACAGCTTTTTGGCACCGAAGGTTTCAGCGGTTTCTCTTCGCTTTTGTATCATACACATCGCCCAACACAAGTAAAAGAAATTTTAAAAAGTGTGGATGTGCGTCCGAAAATTGCCATCGATAAAAATATCAAAGCACTTCTATTAAAGGGATTTGAGATAAAACCTACTCCCGATTTTTTAGACAGCCGCAAAACAGTTCTCTTAAATAGCGATTGTTCTATTGGATTAGCAGCTCCGCAGCAAAGTATGAAAACGTATTTTTATAAAAATGCGGATGCGGATGAATTATTGTTCATTCATAAAGGAAAAGGAACATTACGAACCTTCATGGGAAATATCCCATTTGAATATGGCGATTATTTGGTGATCCCGCGCGGCATGATCTATCAAATGGAATTTGAATCAAATGATAATCGTATTTTTTATGTAGAAAGTTATGCGCCGTTCTATACACCAAAGCGTTATAAAAATTCATCCGGACAATTATTAGAACATTCACCATTTTGCGAGCGCGATCTTAAGTTGCCACAAGATCTTGAAACGCATGACGAGAAAGGCGATTTTTTGATCAAGATAAAAAAAGAAGGCATGTTGCATGATGTTTTATATGCAACGCATCCGTTTGATGTAGTTGGTTGGGATGGCTATAATTTCCCTTGGGGATTCTCCATACATAATTTCGAACCTATCACCGGTCGCGTTCATCAGCCACCTCCTGTTCATCAAACTTTTGAAACTGCTACGTTTGTGGTGTGTTCGTTTTGTCCGCGTTTGTATGATTATCATCCTAAATCAATTCCTGCACCTTATAATCACAGTAATATTGATAGTGATGAAGTACTGTATTATGTTGATGGTGATTTTATGAGCCGTAATAATATTGAACAAGGATTTATTACTTTGCATCCAAAAGGAATTCCACATGGACCTGCGCCGGGAGCAATGGAAAGAAGTATTGGACAAAAAGACACTGTTGAGTTAGCGGTGATGGTTGATACGTTTAAACCTTTGATGGTAACAGAAGATGCGATGGCAATTGATGATGGGAAATATTACAAGTCTTGGGTGGAATAATAATTAGCTGATGAGATAATTAGATGATGAAGTAAATGTCGGAGAATCCAAAATATAAAGATAATTTAATAGTAAAGTTAACCTTTGAGTTTTCATTAGAAGTAATTACGTTTACGGAGAGGTTAAATAGTTTGAAGAAATTTAACTTGGGTAATCAATTATTTAGAAGTGGGACAAGTATTGGAGCAAATGTAAAAGAAGCGCAAAATGCAGAGAGTAAAGCGGACTTCATTCATAAAATGAAAATTGCAATTAAAGAGGCTGATGAAACTGAATATTGGCTTTTACTTTGCAAACACTCAAAAGAATATCCTGATTGCGATACGTTGTTGGAAAAATTAACATCAATCACAAAAGTTTTAAATAAAATAATAGGTACGTCAAAAAGACAGAATGCTAAATTATTAGCTAATTAACAAATCAGCTAATCATCTAATTAAATAAATTATGGCAGCAAAAGTAGTAAAGAATGTAGAATACGGTTTAGAAAAAATATTTGAAGGGGCGCAAGATTTCCTTCCTTTATTAGGGACCGATTATGTAGAATTTTATGTAGGTAATGCAAAACAATCGGCGCATTTTTATAAAACAGCGTTCGGTTTTCAATCATTTGCTTACGCAGGATTGGAAACAGGTTTAAAAGATCGCACATCGTATGTTTTAAAACAAGATAAGATCCGCATTATTTTAACCACTGCGTTAAAAAGTGATTCGCCCATTGGTGAGCATGTAAAAAAACATGGCGATGGTGTAAAAGTAATTGCGCTTTGGGTGGAAGATGCACGTAAGTCATTTGAAGAAACAACAAAACGAGGCGCTAAAGTTTATATGGAGCCTGTGGTTGAAAAAGACGAACATGGTGAAGTTGTACGTGCAGGGATATACACGTATGGCGAAACAGTGCACATGTTTGTAGAACGTAAAAATTACAAAGGCACTTTTTTACCCGGCTTTAGAGAATGGAAAAGCGATTATAATCCAGAAGCTGTGGGATTAAAATTTGTGGATCATATGGTTGGAAATGTAGGTTGGAATCAAATGAATCCAACAGTTGAGTGGTACGAAAAAGTAATGGGCTTTGTGAATTTTTTAAGTTTTGATGATAAACAAATTCATACCGAATACTCGGCTTTGATGAGTAAAGTAATGAGTAATGGAAATGGTCGCATTAAATTCCCGATCAACGAACCGGCAAAAGGAAATAAAAAATCGCAGATCGAAGAATACATTGAGTTTTATGAAGGCGCAGGTGTTCAACATTTAGCTTTAGCAACCGATGATATCATTAAAACGGTAACAGAATTAAGAAAGCGTGGTGTTGAATTTTTACCTCCGCCACCGCAAGCGTATTATGATGAAATTCCAAAACGTTTGGGTGTGCATAAAGACATGATGAAAGAAGATATTGCGCAATTACAAAAATTATGCATTTTAGTAGATGCGGATGAAGACGGATACTTATTACAGATCTTTACCAAGCCGGTAGAGGATCGTCCTACTTTATTTTACGAAATAATTCAGCGAATGGGTGCCACAGGATTTGGAGCAGGTAACTTTAAGGCCTTATTTGAAAGTATTGAGAGGGAGCAAGCTTTGAGGGGAACGCTTTAGATCGTTTCTTCAGATTCTCTCCAGAATTGTAAATTAGATTTGAAATAAATTAAAAACAACGAAATCATGAAACTAACAAAAGCCGTACTTCTAGTGTTGCCAATGATGGTAATGCTATCATGCGAAAAACGTCACGACTGTAAAGAAGACAAGGATGATGACGAGAACGAAAGAGAGATCTCAGTTAATGAACTCCCAAAAGCAGTTACAGAAAGTATTCAAGCACAATTTGCGGGTGCAACTTTATTGGAAGCTGACGAGATCACCCAAAAAGATGGAAGTCATACCTATGATGTAGAGATCAAACACAGCGGAAAGAAAATGGAAGTGATGTATGATGCTGCAGGAAAATATCTTGGTGAAGAGAAGGATGATGAGGATGGAGAAGATAAGGATTAAGAAATAAAATATATTTTGTAAAAAAGCCATCTTAACTGATGGCTTTTTTATTTTACGATTTTTTCGAATTGTTTTATAAACCCAACTTCCTTCGCCTTATCAAATAATAAATTCACGGCCTTCGTTCCTACTTCACCAAGGTCAACAGAAAATTCGTTTACATATAAGGCAATATGTTTTTTCATAACCACTTCGCTCATTTCTTGGGCGTGTTGTTTTACATAAGACATAGAACTTTCGGGATTCGCAAATGCATACTGCACACTTTTTTTAACTAAAGCATCAATATCACTTCTTGTTCTCTCATCCAAATTTTTTGAAGCAACTATTCCGCCCAAGGGAATTGGTGCATGAATTAATCCATCCCAAAATTCGCCAAGGTCACAAACTTTTTTTAATCCTTTTTGCTCGTAAGTAAAACGGTTCTCGTGAATAATTAATCCCGCATCAAATTTTCCGTTCAATACTGCATCTTCAATTTCATTAAAAACCAATTCCGTTTTGTTTTGAAGTTTGGGATACGCAATACTCAATAAAAAATTGGCCGTGGTTAATTTTCCCGGAATGGCAATACTTTTTATTTCTGTTTCTGGATCTCTAATTTCTTTTTTGGAGATGAGTAGTGGTCCGCAATTAAAACCCAAAGCACTTCCGCTTTTTAGCAGAGCATATTTATCTAACACATAAACGAGTGCATGGTAACTTAATTTTGTAACAGGCAATTTTCCTTCCATGGCCCATTTATTGAGCGTTTCCACATCTTCCAAAATAGGTTCAAAGGTATATTTACCTGTGTCTATTTTTTTGTGTACAAGGGCATCAAAAATAAAACAATCGTTTGGGCAGGGCGAATATCCGATCTTAATTTGCATCAAATAATTCGGTTAAGATATTCAGAACTTTTTTGTTGAGGTTTGAAATGGCCAATTGTATTTCCCATTTAGTTTTGTCGCGTTTCTCTACGTAATTGGAAACCGCGCGAATTTGAGTATAATTACTAAAACCTTTGCACGCTGCAAAGAACGCAGCGCCTTCCATACTTTCTACGTCGGGAGAAAATAATTTTTTTACGCGCTCAATGCTTTCTGTATTTCCATGTACTTTATTTACGGTAATTCCTTTTACGGTTTTTAGTTCGGCTATTTCTTTGGAACGCATGATCCATTTATTTTCATAAACATTGGTTCCGCCCAATTCAAGATCTTTGTATTTCAAAAATTCATCGCTGTTCTCTGCTCCCATTTCAGATAATTCGTCATTAGTAACATGAACCACATCTCCTAATTTTAAATAATGATTGAACGCGCCACAAATTCCTACATTAATAATAGCATCATACACTTGATGCGAATTTTTTCCAATTTGAAATGCGGTGTTCACCATTCCCACTCCTGTTATCAAGACCGAAAGTTTTCTGTTTTCACCTATATAGGAATCTACCAAACCATCACCGGTTACAATAATGGAATATTTTTCCAACAGCGGTTGAATTTCAAATTGTGTTGCAGAGACTATAAGGATGTGGGCCATTGCTTAAGTAAAGGTACAATTATTTTGATTTGCCAAGTTTGTATCCAAACTTCAAATTAAATGACCATGGACCATAGTCACCATAAAATAAAGGGATAGGAAACAATGCCAGAGCTTCTATTATAAAGCCTCTACTATTCTTAGTGACAAATTGAAAACTATAGCCAAGAGTATGAAATAAAAAACCTGACATAACTTGCCTGGAAACCGACACATTTTTACCATTCTCCTTCTCTATTCCATGGTCCAATAGATCTGCTGGCATTCCCCAGGCATAATATCTATATGTCGCAAATTCTCTTGTGAAATCACCATTGAAAGAATAGTTAACGAGAAAGTTTCTCTTTATACCATAGAACAAGGTTGATCTTTTTCCAATCCTATAACCAATAGAAGTATTGCAATCCACGTTATAGTAATTTACAGTCCCAGAAAATGTTTCACGAGTTGAAGTTCCATCAGCAAACTGCGGTGGAGGTCCAGACCAATCGTTGAAATAATGCGAAAAATTAGCCTCTTTCAAGCCATACCAAAAAGAGCATTCGGTTCTCAAAAAGATCCGCTTGCCCTTATAAAAAAAACCAACCCCAAATGCGGGAGTTTTAAATTTATAGTTGGTACTTTGAATAATATACGCATCAACGTCGCTCCATTTATCCAAAGTAGGTAGTGTTTTTGCGTAGACAAAAGGAATTTCTGAAAAGCAATACAAATTCAATTTTGTTGAATCAGTTCTAATCTGCGCATTTGAAAAGATCGAGAGCGTCGTAAGAATAATTATGGCCAAATGTTTTCCCATTTAATCAAATATACAGAATTTCAGGCAGATTTTTTAACCGCAAGTGATCACTGTTTTCTTGTTTTTTAGCCACAGAGACATTAAGCCACGGAGTTTTATTTAATTAAACAGAAACTATATAATTTATTTTCTTTGCGTCTCCATGCCTCCGTGGCATTTAAAATTTTATATTTGCACCATGATCTACCTCACGCGTCACGAGCATTTTAACGCTGCACATAAATTATCAAATCCTAAGTGGAGTAAAGAAAAGAACGAGCAAGTTTTTGGGAAATGTGCTAATGAAAATTGGCATGGACATAATTACGAATTAATGATCACCGTTAAGGGAGAAGTGGATCCGGAAACAGGATTTATAATAGATGCAAAACATTTAAGTTGGTTGATCACCGAACATATCACCGAAAAACTCGATCATAGAAATTTGAATTTAGATATTCCATTCTTAAAGGATATACTTCCCAGCACCGAAAATGTGGCTATTGCCATTTGGGAACAATTAGAGCCTCACCTGCCAAAAAACGTTAAGCTTCATTGCGTAAAACTGTACGAAACTGATCGAATTGGGGTGGAATATTTTGGAGGAAAATAGCCACTAATTGCACTAATTATCTCTAAGCTAAACCTTTATAATTAGTGCCATCTATTGCACAAATAGTGATCGCTATTTTGAGTGAATTCGTGAAATTTATGGCAAAAAGCTTTAGTTTCTTGTATTGCAATTAATTCCTTAATTTTAGGTGACCAAAAAAATAAGGACCAATGTCCGGCAAACTTCCGGCACAGTTCTTAAAAAAGTGTACAATCACGATAAGCCTAACCAACCTATCCTGATCAATTAAAAAAATGAATAAAGTAGCTGTTTATCGCAAAGAGCATTTTAATGCTGCTCATCGTCTTCATAGTTCTTCTATGACCGATGCGGAGAATGCTGCATTTTTTGGGAGATGCAATTATCCAAATTATCACGGACACAATTATGAACTTGAAGTAAAACTAATTGGGGAAGTGGATGCAAAAACAGGATACGTGTTTGATATGAAATTATTGGGTGATATCATCAAACAAGAGATCGTTGAACGATTTGATCATAAGAATTTGAACTTGGATGTTCCTGAATTTAAGAATATGAATCCTACTGCCGAAAATATTGTAAAGGTTATCTACGATATTCTTCGTAAAAAAATTGATAGCCGCTATGAACTAAATTTGAGACTCTATGAAACAGAAAGAAATTTTGTTGAATTCCCTGCTTAAAGATCAAAAAATTGATCTTTCGCATTTAAGCGAAGAGGAAATTGGCGAACAACATATTAGCACCGGTGTAGAAACGCCTTTGCGCGCAGATGCTTTTAAATTAAGCAACGAAGAAAAAATTGCAAAGATAGAAGCTCACTTTAAAGTGATCATGGAAACTTTGGGACTTGACCTTAACGACGATAGTTTGAAAGGAACTCCAAAGCGTGTTGCTAAAATGTATGTGAACGAGATCTTTAACGGATTGGATCCGGCCAACAAACCAAAAATTGCTTTGTTCGAGAACAAATACAAATACGATCAAATGTTGGTGGAGAAAGATATTACGTTTTACAGTAATTGCGAACATCACTTTGTGCCCATTTTTGGAAAAGCACATGTTGCTTATATTTCAAACGGAAAAGTAATTGGTTTAAGTAAATTAAATCGCATTGTACAATATTTTAGTAAACGTCCGCAAGTGCAAGAACGTATGACCATGCAAATCGCCAAGGAATTACAAAAAGTATTAAAAACGGATGATGTTGCGGTTATTATCGACGCCAAACATTTATGTGTTTCATCACGCGGTGTGCAAGATCATGATTCGGCAACGGTAACATCCTTTTACGGAGGGAAATTTGAAAAAGAAACTACAAGAGCAGAATTATTTAAATATATCGAACTGAAATAATTAAAACCAAATCACATGCAAAAGTTGATCATTACATTATCACTTGTTACATTAGTTTTAAACACCAAAGCGCAATCGGCCGATGATATTCGCGTGAATGTGCCGGTGAAGTCGGTGATCCTTTATTTGGATGGTGCCGAAGTTGGTCAAACCAAAAATATGACAGTGAATGCAGGACGCACCATGGTTATTTTTACGGGCTTATCGCCAAAACTTATTTCAAAAAGTATTCAGGTGAATGTGAATAATGGCGCTTCTGTACTTTCGGTTTCCGATAAAATAAATTTTTTGGCCGAGCAAAAACAAAGTCCGCGTGTAAAACAATTGCGCGACTCCATTGAAATGTACAATGATATTTTGGCACAGATCAGTTACGATTACGATGCGTATACAAAAGAAAAGAATATGTTAGCTAAGAACGAATCCATTGGCGGACAAGACAAAGGTGTAAGCATTGTTGATCTGAAATTAGCGGCTGATTATTATCGTACTCGCTTAAAGGATATCAATTCTGAATTATTTAAGTTAGATAAAAAAAATGCTAAGACACATGAGGCGGTAAATAAAATGAACAACCAGTTGAATGAAGTAATTGGTGATGCGCAATTACCAAGTGCAGAAATTGCTGTTTTAATTTCGAGCACGCAAAAAACTTTAGTTGACATCGACTTAAAATATGTAGTGAAAGAAAGCGGATGGGTTCCAAGTTATGACCTTATTAGTGAAGACATCAACAAACCTGTTCTTTTAAAATACAAAGCAAAAGTTTATAATAATAGTGGCGTAGATTGGAATGATGTGAAATTGAAGATCTCAAGTGCAGATCCTTTAAAGAATGCTTCTAAACCTGATCTTGCATGTTGGTATTTGAATTTTAGTACGCAAACTAATTACGGTTATTATAACAATAATAATATGGCTAACAATGCACAATCGGCAGGCTACAACCAACAACGTACAATTTCTCAAGAGCAAACCTTGTATGAAGAAGAGAATATGACCAAGGGAACAAAAGGGAAAGTAAAGGAGTTACCAAAAGCAACCGAAGAGATACAAGTATCTGAATTAAGCGCGGAATTTGATATCAAACAAACTTATTCTATTCCTTCGGATGCAAAACCATATTTAATTGATGTTACCTCTTATAATTTGAATGCATCATTTCAATATTACAGTGTGCCTAAAGTAGAGAAAGAAGCATTTATGTTAGCGCGTATTGCAGGTTGGGAAGATCTTGATCTGATAGAGGGACAAGCGAATGTATATTTAGCCGGAACTTATGTAGGGCAAAGTCATATCAACACTCGCAGCGTTGCCGATACTTTGGATCTGTCGTTTGGAAGAGATAAAAAGATACAAGTTACACGTACCAAATTAAAAGAGAATAATAGCGAGCAAACAGCGGGTACAACAAAAAAAGTAACTTATACTTACGAAATTGTGGTGAAGAACAATCACAAAGCTCCAATTCAAATTGAGGTTGAAGACCAATTGCCAATTTCGCAGAACAGTGAAATTATTGTAGATGTGAAAGAAATTTCGAAAGCCGATAGAGATGAAGCAACCGGTAAATTAAAATGGAAATTAAGTTTGGCGCCTGACGAGACCAAAAAGATCCTTTTGTCTTTTTCAATAAAATATCCAAAGGCAAAAGCGGTTGAGTTGAAGAAAAAATACAGAACCATTTCAGCGCCTGCGTTCTAGTTAAATGCGCATCTGGTCGCTACACCCAAAATATTTGGATGCAAAAGGTTTGGTTGCCTTGTGGCGCGAAACCCTTTTGGCGAAACATGTTATAGAAGGAAAAACGAAAGGTTATAAAAATCATCCGCAGCTCGATCGTTTTAAAAAATGCAAGTCCCCAGTCGCAGCCATAAATCATTATTTATTGGATAATTACAAAGAAGCCGTACATCGCGGTTATAATTTTGATCGCAAAAAGATCGATCTGAAAGGTAAAAGAACTAAATTGAAAGTGAACAACAAACAGTTGAATTACGAAGTTGAACATTTAATGCGAAAGTTGAAGGCTAGAGACTCTAAAAAGCATAAACAAACTAAGACCATAAAAACATTCGAGGCTCATCCACTCTTTAAAATTGTAAAAGGCGATATAGAAGATTGGGAAGTTATTAGCGATGCGAAGTGATGTTCTTTTTTCTTTCCTTCAATTTCCCTATCTTTAAGTTCTATAGTATCTGCTTTGATCAAGAATTTTTTATTTCATAGAGTCAATCCAAAACGTGATCCATTATGGGATCCCATGGATATTGCGCTTTTTGAAAAATGCATCAAGTATATTTCACAAACTCACGAAATTGCTTTGATAGAAGATCTTGTTTCTTCGGATCAATTAAATTCAAAGAACAAATTCGCTACCATTATGTTCGATGATGGGTATAAAGATAATATTGAATATGCCGCTCCAATTCTTGAAGAATATAAATGCAAAGCATCATTTTATGTTGTAACCGATTGTATTGACAAAAATATGGTAACGTGGACGCATGAACTCGAACATTTATTTCAATTTACAAATAAGACCGAACTTAAAATGGACTTTGACTTTTTGCATTCAGAATTAAAAGTGAATGAACTTAAAACAAAAGCAGAGCGCATTGCATACGTAAGTAAATTAAAACCATTTCTTAAAAAAGTTTCGCACACCGATAGATCAAAAGCACTTAAACGAATTAGTGATACTTATAACGATGTTGAGTTACCAAAATTAATGATGAGTTGGAAAGATCTGAGCGAATTAAAAACTGCGGGACATTATATTGGTTCGCATTCGGTAACACATGCCATGTTGGGAACAATGACAGATGAGAATGAAATTAAAAATGAATTGCTAGTATCGGGTAATAAAATAAAAGAACATCTTTGTTATTTTCCGCAAACCATTTCATATCCTGTAGGAAGTTATAATGAAACCACTAAACGTTTGGCTAAAGAAGCAGGTTATAAAATTGGATTAGCGGTGAAACAAACGGTGTATGATCCGAATAAAACCGATACCTTTGAAATTCCACGCATAGAATTGTATAATGAACCTTGGTGGAAAACACGTTTAAGAATTACAAATACATTAGAGAACGTAAAATCCTTGATCGGTTATAAATGAAGATCTTATTATGGATAGGAAATGAGCCCAATCAAAAGGCTTTGGCGAATAAGATCCATTCGCAGTTTCCCCTTGCAGGAATAATTACCGAAACTCGCATTAACAAACGAAAGATCACTCTATCAAAAATAATTGAACGCCTTTTTTTATCGTCGATCGGAAAAGCCTGGTGGAAAATGATGGAACATTATAAGGGAACTTTTAAAAATTATCCCGATGTAAAACTACTGGATGTTGAGAATATTAATTCCGATAATGCTTATGCATTTTCAAAAAGTATAGATGCTGACCTCATCCTAGTTTCGGGCACACGATTGATCAAAGAAAAAATGTTGTCGCTAAAACCAAAGATCGGAATTCTAAATCTTCATACGGGTTTATCGCCCTATGTAAAAGGCGGACCAAATTGTACTAACTGGTGTATTGCCAATAATGAATTTCATTTGATCGGAAACACGGTGATGTGGATCGATAGTGGCATTGACTCAGGAAATATTTTAACCACCGAATTTACCGAATTGAAAGGCGATGAGAACTTAGAACAACTTCACATCAAGGTGATGGAACATGCACATGCATTATATTTAAAAGCTATAAAATTTGTTTCCGAAGGAAAGATGAGCAGCATTTCGCAGAATAGTATTGCAAAAGGAACTATTTATTATAATAAGGATTGGACCTTAAACAAAAAACGCGCACTCCTTACAAATTTCAAAAACTTAGAACATACCGTTAGTTCGGGAGAGATCAGTAAAAAAAGAGAAAGCATTAAAGTAGTTAAGCTCTAAGGTTTTTGTTTCCATTTTTGGTTTAACTATATTTACCCACTATTACATCAAAAAACAAATATCAGTATCTCGACGGCTTGCGTGGCATTCTTGCATTCATTGTTGTTATCCATCATTTTGTTCTACTCTTTTATCCAAAATTATATTATGGATCTTATGATCTAAAAGACTATGAAACTGCTCCTAATTCATTAAATTTATTAATTGCAAATACGCCGATCAATATTTTCATGAACGGAAATTGGGCCGTATGCATGTTCTTATTATTGAGCGGATATGTTTTAAGTTTAAGATATAACGAAACAAATGATATTAAAGTTATTCAGGATTCATTCTTCAAACGTTATTTCCGGCTCACCATTCCTGTTTTGGGAACTGTGTTGCTTGTATTTATTTTATATCGTTTAGGTTTATTCAAGTCAACGCATTATCCACGCACAGTTCCCGAATTCGCTTTCGGAAAAGATCTGTTCACAAATGATCTTTCGTTTTTAAATTCTATCAAAATGGCTTTGGTAGATGTTCCGCTTTA
The DNA here is from genome assembly GCA_023251775.1 of Sphingobacteriaceae bacterium. Taxonomy (GTDB): domain Bacteria; phylum Bacteroidota; class Bacteroidia; order B-17B0; family Aurantibacillaceae; genus Aurantibacillus. The sequence continues at coordinate 15,406 of JAHEYC010000059.1, forward strand.
TGGAAATAATACGTATGTGCCGGTATTTTGGACCATGGATATTGAGTTGGTTGGTGTGTTATTGCTTTTTACGTTTATCATGATCACACATCAAATAAAACATAAGTGTATATTATATGTGCTTTTTATGTTGTTCTTGATGTATATCGGAAAATCGTATTACGTTTTGATATTTGCCGGAAGTCTTTTAGCTCATTATCAAGATGCGATCCAACGTTATTCCAATAAAAAAATTATTTTCATTGCGATATTTCTTGTCGGACTTTTTTTATCCGGCATTCCAAATGTTTCCGATGAGGCCTTAAAACACACCTGGTATGCGTTCACTATTGGCTGGTCAAAAATTTCTTATATGTACGTTCATTTTCTATCGTGTATATTAATGTTCACTTCCTTTCTGGTATTTGGTGGACTTCAAAAATTCCTTACAACCAAACCTATACTTTTTCTTGGCGATATTTCGTACGCTATGTATTTGATCCATCTTCCTATTTTATTTCTATTAGGATCAAATATCATGACATCCAGTAAAGGCACTACGCATCCTTTTATGCTTTTTGTGTATTGTTCGGCGGCCGTTATTGTTTCAAGCTATCTTTTTTACCGAGCTATTGATAAATACAGCATCCAATGGGCCGGAAAGATCTCGAAAAAGCTTTTTAGCAGGGAAGACTGATCTATTTTTTGATCTTTTTGTTTATTTTTCTTTATCTTTAATTCTCACACATTCATATGAAAATAAACTACAAACTATTCGCGTTTTTATTTCTCTACTTTTTTTTGGGGAAAGTAATGGCAAGCGACCCAACAAAAGTTTTAATAACCAAGCCTCAACAAAAAGTATCCTTTACTGAGAATAAAGGTCAGGTTTGCGATCAATATTATAAAGCCAGGCCCGATGTTCTTTTTGGTGGAACAGATGGAGAGCTTGTTTTTCATTTAAAAAATAATGGCATCTCATATCAGCTACATGATCAAAAAAATTTAGATGCCAAAAAAGGATCTACTTACCGTATTGATATCAATTGGTTGAACTCAAATAGTGATGTTAAGATCTCAAAAGAAAAAGCGTTTGAAGGATATGCTAATTTCTATATGGAACATTGTCCGAATGGTATTCTTAATGTGATGAGTTACGAGCAGATCATTTATTCTCAAATTTATTCCGGCATAGATCTTAAATGGTATCAAAAAGATGGTCATTTAAAATATGATTACGTTGTTGCTCCTGGTGCAAATTATAAATTAATTCAACTCCAAATAAATGGCGCCGAAAAATTACTCATCACTAAAGAAGGGGCCTTAGTTATTTCAACTCCTTTTGGTGATATAACAGAAGCTGCTCCGATCGTAAGACAAAATGGAAAAACTATTAAGGCAAAATGGGTATTGAATAATTCTGTTGTGAGTTTCTCAATTGAACATATAGATCCAACGCAAACATTTATTATTGATCCTCTAGTTCGCATTTGGGGCACTTATTACGGTGGCGCCGGCGCGGAAGGCGCGGAAGCCTGTTCTACAGATGCATTAAATAATGTTTACATGACAGGAACTACGAATCAAAATTCAGGAACTGTAATGGCAACTGTTGGTAGTCATCAAACTACGAACGGCGGTGGACTTGATGCTTTTTTAGCAAAATTTAATTCGGCAGGTGTGCGACAATGGAGTACACATTATGGAGGCGCAGGAGACGAATATGGTTATTCATGTCCTGTTGATGCTGCGGGAAATATTTATATGGCGGGCGTTACAACTACAAGTGTAGGCACTACTATCGCCACAGTTGGAAGTCATCAACAAAATTACGGTGGAGGAATTGAAGATGCATTTTTAGTGAAGTTCAATGCGGCAGGTGTTCGACAATGGGGAACTTATTATGGCGACACGCAATATGAAACTGCTTATTCGGCAGCGATCGATCTTGCAGGGAATGTTTACATTTCAGGAATTACCGGTTCAACTGCAAATATTTCTACTCCCGGTGCTCATCAACCAATTTATGGCGGAGGTGTAAAAGACGCATTTCTTATAAAATTTAATCCTGCAGGTGTAAGGCAATGGGGAACATATTACGGAGGAACAGGCGATGACATGTCGTATTCATGCGCAGTTGACGTGAACAGCAATGTATTTTTAACCGGAGAAACATCAACTAATTCGGGAACATCAATTGCAACAGCAATAAGTCATCAGCCAATTAATGCGGGTGGACGAGATGCGTTTCTTGCTAAATTCAATTCATCAGGCGTTCGACAATGGGGAACTTATTATGGTGGAACATCCGATGATCTTGGTAGACGTGCTGCAATAGATAAATTAGGAAATATTTATTTGCCGGGAAATACGCAAACTGTTGGAGGTACAGTTATTGCTACTGTTGGTAGTCATCAACCAAATTATGGCGGAGGAACTTTTGATGCATTTCTTGTAAAATTCAACACCTCAGGTGTAAGACAGTGGGGAACATATTATGGTGATGCAAATGGGGACTTTGCATGGAGTTGCTCAGTAGATACAATAAATAATTTTGTTTATATCGGAGGATATTCGGGTTCAACTTCAAACATTGGAACTGCTAATGCACATCAACCAAACTGTGCCGGCAGTATGGATGGAATGTTAGTGCAATTTGATCTTAATGGCGTGCGACAAATGGGAACCTATTATGGCGGTAGTTTATACGACACTGGATGGCATACAGCAGTTGATCTTGCAGGAAGTGTTTATTTAGCGGGTTATGCATACTCTAATACCGGAACTGATATTGCCACTACAAATGGTCATCAACCAATTTACGGTGGAGGAGTTGACACGGATGCTTTTTTGGTAAAATTTAGTGATTGCAATTTACCGCCATCACCAACTAACTCAACTCCACCAAATGGTCAACTCATTTGTGCAGGTAGTAACGCTACTCTTTCGGCTACAGGAACAGGAACTCTATCTTGGTTTAACACAGCCACAGGAGGAAGTGCTATTGGAACAGGGACTAATTTTGTAACCTCAACACTTCCTATTGGAACTTATAGTTTTTATGTTGAGAGTGTAACCTGCGCACCAAGTAATTCACGAACTGTAATAACATTAACGGTTAGCGATTGTCTTGGAATAACTCCTAATGAATTTAAAGATCAGCATTTACTAATTTATCCAAATCCATCTGACGGAAAGTTTTATGTTCAGTGTACTTTCTCTTCACAAATTACCATAACAGATCTTTTAGGAAATAATGTTCTGGAAAAACAGTTGGAGGCCGGTAATCAAAAAATTGAATTAAGGAGCTTACCAACCGGCGTTTATTTCGTAAGATCAATTAATGGAAATGATATTATTGTTAAAAAAGTGATCATTAATAGGTAAACTGATCATAATTTTAAGTTTAAAACTGGTTTTCCCTTTGAATTCAACTATCTTTAATAAAATTTTTAACTATGGATCGTCGTCGTTTTATGCTTGCCTCGGCAGGTACACTTGGAAGTTTAAGTTTTTTATCTGCCATCAATAAAACATTTGCCGCTGAACTCGAAAGTCAGGTAAATCGTGTGGAAAATATGAGCGTGGATGCCGCTGCAGAAGATGAAGATTTTTGGGGATGGGTTCGCGAAAGCTTTACCGTTTCGCCAAACATGATCAATTTAAATAATGGCGGTGTGAGTCCTTCACCAAAAGTTGTGCAAGATGCGCACATTCGTTTTTATCAATATTGTAATGAGGCGCCTTCGTATTTTATGTGGAGAATTTTAGATCAAGGACGTGAAGGTTTACGATTGAAGTTAGCAGATATCACAGGTGTAAGTGCCGATGAAATTTGTATCAACCGAAATTCAACCGAAGGATTGAACACGGTTATTTTTGGTTTGAATTTAAAAGCAGGAGATGAAGTGGTGTTGAATAAATACGATTATCCAAACATGATGAATGCATGGAAGCAACGCGAAAAACGTGATGGCATTAAATTAGTTTGGATAGAAGTTCCTCAACCAACGGAAGATGATAAAACAATAGTTGATCTTTATGCGAAAGCCATTACCGATAAAACAAAAATTGTTCATGTAACGCATCAGGTAAATTGGAGCGGGAATATTCAACCGGTAAAATTAATTGCTGATATGGCTCATGCCAAAGGTTGCGAAGTAGTTGTTGATGCCGCGCATTCGTTCGGTCAATTTGAATTTAAATTAAGCGATACCGGTGCAGATTATTTAGCAGTGTCGTTACACAAATGGTTGCATGCCCCTTTAGGAAGTGGTTTATTATACATCAAAAAAGATAAGATCAAAAATATTTGGCCATTACTTTCGGCACCACAACCCGAGAGTGATGATATTCGCAAATTCGAGAATTTAGGAACACGCAACATGGCTTCCGAAATGGCCATCGGTGCAGCCGTTGATTTTCATAATGTGATTGGTATAAAAAGAAAAGAAGCGCGTTTACGTTATTTAAAGAATTATTGGTTAGAGAAAGCTGCTAAATTAAAAACAGCTGTGGTTTGTACTTCTATGAAGCCACAATACTCTTGCGCCATCGGTAACATTGGTTTTGAAAGTTGGAAAGCAAATGATATTGAAGCACGTTTGTACGAAAAACAAAAGATCCATGTAACATCTATTGTACTCGAAAAAATAAATGGTATTCGCATTACACCAAGTGTGTATACAAATATGTACGATCTTAATTTATTGGTAAAAGGATTAACCGAAGTATCGGAAGCAAAACCACCTATTGGAAAATAGATTAAAAAATATTGGATTAGGCATTTGTTTGTCGTTAATGCTTGTGGCGTTTGTTACGAAGAACAAACACGAAGTTATATTTACCAAATTAGCGCCAACGCCAATTGGTCCGTACAGCCAAGCTATTAAAACAGATGGCATGTTATATGTATCAGGACAAATTGGAATAAACACCGAAGGGAAATTGGACAGCACAAGTATTGAAATAGAGTGCAAACAAGTAATGGAAAATGTAAAAGCTGTTGTAGAAGCATCGGGTTTAAAAATGAGCAATATCGTTAAAGCAACTATTTATACCACAGATCTCAAAAAATTCTCACAAATAAACGACGTGTATAAAACGTATTTCGCTAATAATCCTCCTGCTCGCGAAACAGTTCAAGTGAGTGCTTTGCCTAAAGGTGCACACGTTGAAATTTCGGTGATCGCCGAAAATTAAACATCGTTTTTAATCTGATTTTTTTGTGGCCTTTGTTTTTGATCCGCTAGATCCTGGCAAACCTTTGTTGCTTATGGCCGATCGGCCATTCACGGTGTTTTTAAAATACAGATCATAAGGTCCGCCGTCTTTCTTAACCACAACATAAGCACTACCATAAGATACGGATCCCGGATGGTTATTATTCATTGCTGCTTCCTGAACAACACTATATCCTCCCGGTTTTAGTTGAACCGTATAAGCACCCAATGAATCTGTTGTTGCTTTAATAGATATTGAATCCTTATTAAAATAAATGTTTTGGTTCTTGAATGTAATTTGCGGATCAGTATACACTTTTCCATTCACAACGCCTTGAGACCTGGAACCAGTCATGTATGCAATACCACTTATGGTTATCTCATTCTTTTTTTGCGCGAAGGCAAAAGTTGCCATCACTAAAAATACTATGCTTAGATTTTTTTTCATGTTTTATTTTGAAATTACTTATTCATTTCCTCTATTAATTTAATCCCCCATGGTAACATTTCTGAATTCTATTTTAAAGGCTTCATTTTTGTTCTTTACTTCAATGTTAGCCGAACCATAACTAACCTCTCCCATATTAAATTTTATTGCTTCCTTTTGGTAAATGTTATAAATACCAGGTTTAAGTTTCAATTTAAAAATACCGGCCAACGAAGTTCTTGTGACCAAGGTATCTTTTCCGTTCACAAAATATAAAGGTTGGTTTGCGAACGGTCCTGCCCCCGTTTGAGTGCTGCCACCATCCATTACGCCCGACGAAAAGATAGAGATAACATGAACTGTGCCAGTGATCTGAACTGCATTTATTTTTTGAGAAAATAGGTTTGTTTGAAAAAATAAAACAAGTATTACATAAAATACCTTCCTCATTTTTTTAATTCATTTGGTATCATGCAAACGGGTATGGGTTCCATTTTATGTTTATTGGTTCTATTTCTATCCAAATAAATACGCATTACATGTTGTTGACGTTCATTTAATGTTTCGATATTTTTATTGGCAATATATTCCATGGCCCATTCCAATTCGGCATACGTTGCACCTAATTGGTCTTCGTCCGTTCTTCCATCGGCAAATAATCCATCGGTTGGTTTTGCATTTAAAATACTTTGTACCAATCCCAAATGTTTTCCAAGATCAAATACTTCTGTTTTATAAAGGTCAGCTATAGGACTAAGATCCACTCCCCCATCTCCGTACTTTGTATAAAAACCAACGCCAAAATCCTCCACTTTATTTCCTGTTCCCGCCACTAACATTTTATGATGTCCCGCAAATGCATATATGGTACTCATACGAATTCGCGCACGGGTATTTGCCATGGTTAAAAGATCTTGAATATCGTTTGGTAAGCTTTTTTCGAATGACTCTAACACACTCGTAAGATCAATTTCGTGTGAACTCACATTCTTGAAATTCTTTTTAAGCCAATGAATATGCTCCATGCTTCTATCATGTTCAGCCTTGAATTGCTTAATGGGCATGCTTAAAACAATTACCGGTTTACCTGTTAAAGCGCAAAGAGTTGAAGTTACTGCGCTATCAATTCCTCCACTTATTCCAACAACAAAACCTTCGGTGTTTGAGGAATTGGAATACGCCAAAAGCCAGTTGACAATATGTTGTTTAACTTTCTCGAAATTCATTGGGCATATAAAGTTAATTAAAATTGTTAGTAAAAAAATTAAATTCTCCCCTTAAAAATGACGTGTTTCGTAATTTTAATGCATGAGTCATCGCGCGCAACAATTTGAACGGAATTGTAATGTTCTTAAAAAGTACATTCCCGAAACCGCTGTGCCGCAAATTGCGTTTTGGATAGTGGAATATGATTTTAAATTGAAGATAAAAAAAGAAAGAAGCACACGTTTGGGTGATTATACCTCTCCGCGAAATGGTTCCAATCATCTCATCACCATCAATCATAATCTCAATAAGTATTCGTTCTTAATTACATTGGTTCACGAAATTGCGCATCTTACAACGTTTAATGCACATAAAGATAGAGTGATGCCGCATGGCGTAGAATGGAAAAGATCCTTTGCAGAACTCATGCAGCCTTTTATGAACGAAACGGTTTTCCCAATAGATATTTTATATGCGGTGAGAAAATACATGCAAAATCCTGCCGCTTCCAGTTGTTCGGATGCAACCTTATTAAGAACATTAAAGTTATACGATGAAAGTTCTAACGGAATGGTATTTGTAGAATATCTCCCACACAAAAGTGTTTTCTTATATAACGAACGCCTTTTCGAAAAAGGAGAAAAAATTCGTACGCGTTATAAATGCATGGAAATAAAAACAGGAAGTGTTTACTTGTTCAATTCTTTGGCAGAAGTGGAGATCTTTGAAGAAAAAACTATTTCCGTTCGATCAGATTCGTAGGAAGCACAATATTAGAATGACTGCTGTGTTTGCCATCAATAATATCCAAAATTAAATTCGAGGCATTTTGCCCAATTAATTCAATAGGTTGAGAAACTGAAAGAACTTTATTATCGATCAAATTAAATAATTCCACATCATCAAAGCAAGCCATTTTTACTTTATCGAAATAGATCTTCAGATCTTTGTGTTCTTTAACTGCTTTAAGTGCAGCCACCGCTAAATGATTATTAAGCGAATAAATTGCGTCAACTTTAGTACCTGCATAAGCGAATTTTTTTAGCGCTTCCACCACATCTTCGTAAATATTATCGAAACTTATGTTCACAACCAAATTCGGATCTAAACTGAGTTTGTGTTTTTGCAAAGCGCCTTTGTAACCGTTCATACGATCTTCGATGGTACTGATATAAGATGGCGTGATACTTAAACACGCTACATTCTTACAACCATCATCCAAAAGTTTATTTACCACTTCCATTGATCCACCATAATTATCGATCACAATATAATTTGCGTTGAATAAAGGGATAACACGATCAATAAAAACAATGGGAGTCTTGCTAAAACGCGGACTACTATAAAAATCAGCATTATCACATGAGGAAGCAATGATCAATCCATCCACACCTTGTTGATTGATCATCATATCTACCAACTTTTTTTCTTTCTCTACATTTTCTTCGGTACTACACACCATTAAGTTGTAGCCTTTACCAAATAGAACGGTTTCAATATTTTTTGCGATGCGAGAATAAAATGGATTAGAAACATCGGCAACAATAAGTCCAATGAAATAACTTTTTCCTGTTCTTAATGCGCGTGCAAATTTATTTGGCGAATAATCTAATTGCGCAACAGCATCTAAAACTGCTGCTTGTGTTTTTTTACTTATTCCGTATTGATTTCCTTTTCCGTTCAACACCATCGAAATGAGTGTCTTTGAGTAACCCAATTCTCTCGACAGATCTTCTAACTGTAATCGCTTCATATATCAAAATTAATATTCCTTTAGGTTCTACTATAAAACTCGCTAAAGGTTTCTGAGTTTTAAATGCATTTAGACGAATGGTCTAAATTTATAGTCTAAATTTAAACCCTTTTAGATTACAGGCAAAGAATATCATCAGTTTTTAACAAATTGGGGGCTTTTTTGAAGAAAATAGTTTAATTAGCGGCGCTTAAAACATGTGGAATGCTTGTGATTTAACGTAAAAACAGGTATTCTTGATAAAGAAACACCTAACTAAATGTTACTTACAGAAAACAAACAAATGAAGGTTTCCAAACTTGCAGAGAACATCATTGGATCTGAGATCATAAAACTTGCTGCAGAAGTAAACGAAAAAATAAAAAATGGTGAGAAGATCTACAATCTTACCATAGGAGATTTTAATCCCAATGTTTTTCCAATTCCAAATGAACTTAAAGATCATATCATAAAGGAATACGAAGCGAATCAAACTAATTATCCTCCTGCTGATGGCATATTAGAATTGCGTCAGGCTGTGAGTACTTTATTAAAAGAGCGTTGTAATTTAAATTATTCTACTTCCGAAATTGTTATTGCCGGTGGTGCACGTCCTGTGATATACAGCATTTTTCAAACCATTGTCGACAAAGGCGAGACCGTGATATTTGCAGTTCCTTCATGGAATAATAATCATTACTCTTATTTAAGTTCGGCCAAAACAGTTGTGATAGAAGCAAAACCCGAAGATAATTTTATGCCTTCGGCCAAAGATATTGCACCGCACATTAAAGAGGCATCACTCATCGCTTTATGCTCGCCGCAAAATCCAACCGGAACTGTTTTTAGTAAAGAAGGATTAGAAGAAATTTGTGATCTTATTTTACAAGAAAATAAACGCAGAGGCGAAAATGCAAAACCTGTGTACTTAATGTACGATCAAATTTATTGGGAGTTAACTTACGGCAACATCCAACATTATAATCCTGTTACATTACGTCCCGAGATGAAACCGTTTACAATTTATGTAGATGGTATCTCTAAATCCCTTGCTGCCACAGGTGTTCGCGTGGGATGGTGTATGGGTCCGCAATTCATCATCGATAAAATGAAAGCAATCTTAACTCACATTGGTGCTTGGGCCCCAAAAGCCGAGCAAGTAGCATGCGCAAAATATTTAGCCGATCTAAAATTATATTCTTCTTTTCTTGATGAGCAAAAGAAAAAAATTAGCGCACGCTTAGATGGTTTTTATAAAGGATTCATGCAATTAAAAAATGAGGGGCATCAACTTAATGCCATCACACCTCAAGCTGCTATTTATTTAACTGTACAATTTTCATTGCACGGAAAAAAAACCGCAGAAGGAAAAATTTTAGAGA
>JAHEYC010000060.1 GCA_023251775.1 Sphingobacteriaceae bacterium
TAAAATCGGGTTACGATTATTTTGAAACAAATCGTACTATTCCAAAATTCTCGATCGACGATAAAGGAAATTATATCATCCCAAAACAATGAGGTATTTAAGTATTTTTTTAGTGATCAGTTTTATGTCTTGTGATCAACAACAAGAAAAAATTCCCGAAGGTGTTTTGGATAAAGAAAAATTTATTGAAGTATTAAAAGATAAAGCATTGGCCGAGGCAGCCTTGAACGTGAACGTCAAAAATATTCCCGGAGAAAAATTTGATTCGGTGTATAATTTTAGTGTTTACAAGGAGAATGATATTACCAAAGCGCAATACGATTCTACCATGAAATATTATTCAAGTAAGCCTGGCGAATTTAAAGAATTGATGGAAACGGTTCTTGAAAAATTAAATGTAGAAAAGGCTAAGCGCTAATGAAGTATCTTATACATCAACTCGCGCATTAATTCCCCACTTCCCAAACTTCCGTTATTTACTCCCTTACTTTTTAGGTCGTACTCTTTTAAATACCCAAAAATGTGTTTGAGTTTTGGAACAGGGTAATTGTAGGCCGCGCGCATATAGCCGTCAACAAAATATGGATTTACGCCAAGAGCTGAGGCCGCTGCGAATTTAGATTTATCGGGAAGAAAATGGATCTTTAAAATTTTAGTATAGTAACTAAATAAAGAACTCATCAACATCACCATCGGACGTTCTTTTTCATTAGCTCCAAAATAATTTACGATCTGATTAGCTTTTAAAATATCTTTGTTTCCCAAAGCATTTTGCAATTCAAATACATTAAAATCTTTACTGATGCCAATATTATCTTGTACAAGTTCGGCGCTGATCTCAGTTCCTTCTTTTAAATTAATAAATAATTTTTCTATCTCATTCGCAATTTTGCTTAGGTCATTTCCCAAAAATTCGGAGATCATGAACGATGCTTTTGGATTGATGCTATAACCATTTGCCTTTACATAATTGGCGATCCACTCTGGTAATTTATTATCGTAAAGTTTATTGCTCTCGATATAAACCGAATTTTTTTGTAATGTTTTTCCAATGGAAGAACGTTTGTCGATGGTCTTGTATTTATAACAAAACACCAAAATAGTAGAAGCAAGCGGAGCCTTTAAATAATTGACGAAGGCTTGTGTTACCGAACTGGTAGATGCTGTTGAAGTATCATCGTCATCCGCACTTTTTTTATTTAATTCTTTAATGTTCTGCGCCTCTTTTACAATAACCACTTGGTAGTCGCTCATCATGGGAAACTGTTTGGCTAATCCTAAAATAGTTCCAAGATCAGTATCTTTTCCGTATACAATATTTTGGTTGAATTCGCGATCGGCTTCACTCAAAGCATTCTTTTCAATATAATCGCTGATCACATCAATGTAATACGCTTCTTCTCCGCTTAAAAAATAAACGGGTTTAAATATCTTGCGTTTAAGATCTAAAAGTATTTGATCTACTTCTTTCATCAGGGTATGAATTTAATAAATTCTTCAAAAGAAGAACTATGCTTTTTATTAGTAATTTTACAACAATGAACGTGCGATTAGACACATATCTTTGGGCCATAAGGATCTACAAGTCGCGCACCTTGGCCGCTTCGCAAATTAGAGGAGGAAAAGTAAAATTTAAGGATAAGGTGATTAAGCCTTCGCATTTTGTAGCCATTGGCGAAACGTTCACAATTAACTTAGGAAGCGATCATAAAAAGATAATTGAAGTTGCGGTATTAATTGAAAAACGGCAATCCTACGAAAAAATAAAACACGCCTACATTGATCATTCGCCACCGATATTAAAACAAGATAAATTGGAAAGCATGTTCTTTAAAACCAATGTAAAAAGCGAGAAGGGGAGTGGCAGGCCAACAAAAAAGAATCGTAGAGATCTTGGAAAACAGGGTGGGTGGTTTTAGCGCGAGATTTTTTTAGCCACGAATTACACTAATTTTCACTAATCTGTGTTTAAATAAATTTCACTAAACTATGTTTAAACATAGTCTCATTAACACACAGTTTAGTGAAATTAATAAATAGCACATTTAGATTCGTGATAATTCGTGATATTCGTGGCTTTTTTAAACCAACGAAATATCAAACTGCACAAGATCAATAAATTCTTGTACGCGTTCGTCAACATCTTTTTGAGAAAGTCCTATTAAACGTTCTGTTCCGAAACGCTCAACTGTAAAACTTGCCATGGCACTTCCAAAAATGATAGCGCGTTTCATATTTTCGAAACTAATGTCTTTTGTTTTTGCTAAGTAACCAATAAAGCCGCCTGCAAAACTATCGCCTGCGCCGGTTGGATCAAATACTTCTTCCAAAGGCAATGCTGGAGCGAAGAATACTTCTTCTTTATTAAATAATAAGGCACCATGTTCTCCTTTTTTAATTACTAAAACACTCGGACCCATGGTCAATATTTTTTGTGCTGCTTTTACTAAAGAATATTCTCCCGATAACTGACGCGCTTCCGAATCATTGATCGTTAGCACATCTATCATAGCTATTGTTTTTTTAAGATCATCTAAAGCAATGTCCATCCAAAAATTCATGGTGTCTAACACAATTAATTTGGGACGTTTTTTCATTTGCGTAATTACTTTTTGCTGAACCATAGGAACAAGATTTCCTAACATCAAAAATTCGCAATTCTTTGCCGATTCAGGAACGATGGGATCAAAATGTTCTAACACATTTAATTGTGTTTCCAACGTATCACGATTGTTTAGATCGTTGTGATATTTACCACTCCAAAAAAATGATTTTTCTCCTTTTTTAATTTGCAATCCATCCAATTTTACACCTTCTTTTTTGAGTGTATTTAAAAAACTCTCAGGAAAATCATCACCGATAACCGACACGAGATCGATATCACGCGTGAAGTACGAAGCCGCTAGAGAGATGTAGGATGCAGCGCCTCCAACGATCTTGTCTGTTTTACCAAAAGGTGTTTCAATTGCATCAAAAGCTACTGTTCCAACTACTAAAAGACTCATTATAAGGGGGTTTGTTAAATTTCAGGGCAAATATATTGTTTATTTCGGAAATCTGCCTTAATTTCGCATCCCTAATCAGAAAAAATTCCTTCTTAGCTCAGCTGGTTAGAGCACGTGACTGTTAATCACGGGGTCCCTGGTTCGAGCCCAGGAGAGGGAGCAGAAAACCACTAATTTTTAGTGGTTTTTTTGTTTTTAAAGAGGATCAAATTCAAGCTATTCGATCATCAATTTCCCTTCACCTATCCGCTGTTCATTTTCAAGAACAAAGTAGTGATACAAGCCTTTTGAAATTTTATTAGTTGAGATCTTGTTCTCTCCGGGTAATATTTTTTGTTCGTGAGAACTTTGACCGAGTGAATTGATAATAATTAATTTTCCGTTTTTGATATTCTGATCTATTTGAACTGTAAATGATCCATTATTAGGATTTGGGAAAACTGAAGATGATGGATAAGAATTTGGAAGTTGTGGAATTCCATCTGTTGAAGGTTGGCAATTAGTAGAAAAGGAAAGTACTGCTGTAAAAGGAGTCTCGGTACCGGTAGGTATTAAAGTGTATGTCCCTATAACGAAAGGATTAATATTTCTGAAATCTCCGTGAAAGTAAGCGTTACAATATTTGTTTGCACTAATAGCAAACCAGTCATCTCCACCACTAATCAAACCTTGAAGAAAAAGTACGTTTCCATTGGGATCATATTTTGCAATAAAAGACGGATCGTAAATCGTTGTTGAAACCGTAGCGGTGTATGCACCAAGTGTTACAGAAGCGCTCATTCTTCCTGTAACAAATACTGCAAGCGAATTGGAGCTTACAGAAAATCCTTGGATATTATCTATGGTCGGATTTGAGTTTTTTACCCAAAGCGCATTGCCATTATTATCATATTTAGCTAAAAAGAAATTCTGTCCACCTATACTTGTAATCGTAGTTGTTCCAAACACTAAAGATGAACTATTATAACGTCCGGTGACATAGATGTTGCCGATTCCATCTGTGTGCACTGAATTGGCCTGATCAAAGCTCGGGCCAACGGCACTCTTTGCCCAAAGGACATTTCCATTTGAATCGTATTTGGCTAAAAAAATATTTTGGGAACCACCATTAGTCAAAGTATAGGTTCCCAAGATCATTGTTGGAGTCGTAAAACTTCCTGTTACAAATGAATTGCCACCAGGATCAGTACTAGCAGTAACTCCAAAAATTATATCACCAAATACCTCACCAACAGAATTGCAAGTTGCCCATAATACATTTCCATTTGGGTCATATTTTGCCAGATACATTTTTTGAATACCTATACTAGTAAGGGTAGTTGTTCCAAATACCAAAATTGAGTTTGAAAAAGTTCCGCACACATAAACATTATTATTTGCATCGCAACTTACGGAGTAAGGACAATCGTAATCTGTACCCGTGGGATTTTTGGCCCAAAGTATATTTCCGCTTGGGTCATATTTTATAAGAAAGGTATTACCGGAACCGTTATTGGTTAGAGTATAAGTCCCAAAAATAATATTAGCATCAGAATAAAAACCTGCACAAATTGCGTTGCCATTAGCATCTGAACAAACCGACATGCCATATGCATTATTACTGGAAGCAGTATATAAAGAAGTTTTTGCCCAAAGAACATTGCCATTAGCATCGGATTTGATAATATATGGCGCACAAATACTCGCGTAATTGCTTAAAGTATAAATACCCGCCGCTAAAGTACCCGCATATTCACCTGTAGTAAAAATGTTACCACTTGGGTCTAAACAAATAGAAGTTCCATCTCCCGCTCCGTTAAAATTGTTCGCCCAAGTCCAAGTTTGTGCATTGCTATTATTGCAAATACATAGAGCAAAAATCGCGGCTAATACTATTTTCCTTATTGCTTTATACATTGTCTATTGTATTAAAGATAATTAAAAAATGGTAACAAGCCAAATTTGCACTTAAATCAATCATATACCATCATAAAAAAAGACAAGCGCTAGCTTGTCTTTTAAGATCCGCGTAAATCATAAGCAATCCGCGTCATCAGCGTTCCATTACATCTCGCTTATAAAACTACTTCTTAGCTTTCAAATAATTTTCATTCACCTTACTCCAATTGATCACATTAAAAAATGCAGCCATATAATCCGGACGACGATTTTGATAATTCAAATAGTAAGCGTGTTCCCACACATCCATTCCTAAAATTGGTGTGCCTTTGCAATCCGAAATATCCATTAAAGGATTATCTTGATTTGGTGAACTGCAAACACATAATTTTCCATCTGCCTTTACACACAGCCAAGCCCATCCGCTTCCAAAACGTGTTGCACCGGCAGCAGTAAAATCAGTTTTAAATTTATCAAATCCTCCTAGGTCAGTATCAATTGCTTTTGCAACTTCTCCACTTGGAGTTCCGCCTGCATTCGGTGCCATAATTTCCCAGAATAAACTGTGGTTAAAATGTCCGCCACCATTATTGCGAATTGCAGGACTGTACTTAGAGATATTTTTACAGATCTCAACAATACTTAAATTCTCTGCACCGCTTCCGGGTAATGCATTATTTAAATTTGTAACATACGCATTGTGATGTTTTCCGTGATGGATCTCCATTGTTTTTGCATCAATATGCGGCTCGAGCGCGTTGAACGCGTAATTTAATTTTGGTAATTCAAATGCCATGATCTTATTTTTTAATTAGTAAATAGTTTATTAAGTGCTATAAATATAGTTATATATTCATTTAAAAGAAAGAGATTCTTCTAATTACTTGGCTAAAACCTCAATAGCTTTCAAAACACAATTATCGTGCTCGTTCAAATTAGGATAATACCCATCTTTATCAAACAAATTTCTTCCTATCAATGATTTAAGTATCAATTGAATTCCTGTTAATTGTTTTCCGTTAGCCGTAATTTGTGAGCTGTTATTTTTTGAATTAAGATAAGCGGTGAATTCATTTAGCACTTCATCGCTCACTTTGAATTTGGTATTAAAATCATTGGCCGTTTTAAATTTACCAAGTAATTCAGTTCGTTTTTTATCGGTGTATTCAAACGCAAATGAATTAATAGTGCCTGTATAATATAAACGATTTACAATGGTGCTGTATTTTGCTGTATCAACAGGAACAAACACATCGGGAACAATTCCACCACCGCCGTAAACCACTTTTCCTCCCGGCGTGATGTATTTTTTTGTTTTATCTAATTTAATACTATCTAAATTATACAACTCCCCATTTTCGTAACGATCGTATTCTTCATTATAATACGCATCATTTCCATGCGTATATGGTTTTTGAATGCATCGTCCGGTTGGTGTATAATACCGCGCAATGGTCAAACGAATTCCCGATCCATCGGGAAGATCAATTTGATCTTGCACCAATCCTTTTCCAAAACTTCGTCTTCCAATAATAGTTGCTCTGTCATTATCTTGCAAAGCACCCGCCACAATTTCACTGGCGCTAGCACTTCCTTCATCAATTAAAACAACCATGGGATTCTTTTCAAAACCACCTTGTGTTGTTGAGTTGTAAGCTTTTTTTGGATGCGCTCTTCCAACGGTATAAACAATTTGCAGACCATTGATCAAAAATTCATCGGCAAGATCAACCGCGGTCTTTAAAAATCCGCCACCATTTCCTCTAAGGTCGATGATCAATTTCTTCATTCCTTTTTTAGAAAGATCATTAAAGGCCTTTAAATATTCATCATACGTAGTAGCGGCAAATTTGCTGATCTTCATATAACCAATTCCCGGTTTTACCATGTAGGCAATATCAATACTGTACAGAGGAATTTTATCGCGTGTGATCTTGAACTCAATTGGTTTTTTTAATCCGCTGCGTAAAATACTTACTTTAACCGTGCTTCCACTTTTGCCTCTCAATTTATCAAACACCATTTTGTTGGTCACTTTTTTCCCTGTCATAGGAGTTCCATCCACAGCAACAATTTTATCTCCCGCTTTAATTCCTAATTTTTCGCTTGGTCCGTCAATAATTGGATTCACCACACGCACAGTATCTTTAATGATATTGAATTCAACACCAATGCCATCAAAATTTCCTTCTAGTGGTTCGTTCACTAATTCAAATTCTTTTGCGGGAATATAATCGCTGTGCGGATCCAAATTCTTTAATAAACTCGCAATTGCTTTTTCTTCAAGATCGGCGGGATCAATTGTATCCACATAATTTCTTTCAATATAATTGATCAAACTATTCATTTTGCTGCCATTTGCTTGTTTATTGTTAGCAATAACCGGCGAAGAAGTACGTTTAGATAGAAAATAACCTGCAATTAAACCCAATACCAAAACAATGGCAAAATACACAGGCATTAAGGATCTTGGTTTGTGTGGTTTATGTTCGCTTGGCTCGAAGGTCATTTTGCACTATCTTTGGGATAACAAATGTAGGTATTTGTTTGTTTAAAATGATGATACGTTAATGAATATAAAAAGGAATATATGTAATTATACTATTTTAACGTTGGTGTTGTGTGTTTTTATTTGCCTTTCGTGTAAAAAAAAGAAGGCCACACAACCTGTTGCTCAATATCCTATTCCATATACCCCGGTGAACGTAACCATTTATCCTAACGATCCCACAAATTTTGCGATCCAAGCTATTGGTGGTTGGAAATATTATTCGGGCGCCGGTGTGCAAGGTTTGATCATTTACCGAAAAACGCAAGCCGATTTTGTGGCCATTGAACGTGCATCGCCCGAAAATCCAAGTGTGGCAGGTTCGGCATTGAAAGTTCAATCGGATAATTTTACCTTGAAGGATACCATTAAAAATGCACGTTGGCAAATTGTTGATGGTGCGCCAATGAATAGTTCTTCGGCATGGCAATTACGTTTGTATGGGACAACGTACGACGGGAATATTTTAAAGGTGATGAACTGATTGCAAAAATTCCTCGCAGCTCCGCTGCAGAATTTCACATGATTTTTTTAGCCACGAATTACACGAGTTTTCACTAATCTGGATGTAAAAAAATTACACTAATCTGTGTGTAATCTGCGTTATGCTTGTAAACACAGTTTAGTGAAATCTCAACACACAGATTAGTGAAAATTCGTGTAATTCGTGGCAACACACTTCTCCTCGGCGAAGCCGAGGCGGGACATTTATTTCCACTTCGTGGTTTTGATCAATTGCAAAACATCTTCGCGAATAAAATCTAAAACCAATTTCAACGAATCAATATTTGGCGTTGCATTAAAATACAAGGCGCCGCGCAAAAAATGATGCGTGCTATCGGTCAAATAAAATTGTAAGGATGAAGCGGTGTTGCCATCAATATCATAAAGCAATCCGTAAACCTTTGAACTATCTCTAATGATCACACTTTCGTTCATGCCTGTTGCTTTTATTTGATGGCGAACTGCAAAGCTGCGAGCATCTTCTAAATACGTTGCAATATTATTATCTACTTTTTTATAACTCAAATGTATGGTGGCTTTAAATTTTGGGAAATCAATATTTAACCAACAGGGTTCATCTTTACTGTGTTTATCTCTTGCCATAACGGCATAACGCGGATATTCAAACGAAAAAGGACATGTGCTATCGTACAAGACGTATTCTTTTTTTGGCATATCAATTCTAAAATATCCTCGAGGTTTGGGAGAATAAATTTCATCATCATCTCCATCGCATGAAATAAAGATCCATGAAAAAAGGAGTAGGGCCAGAATTGCAACAAGAATGCGCTTTAACATACTGCAAAAATAAAGCACTTTGCAACAGTAGTTTTGTAATAAAAATATACTTATCAAAAGCCGACTTTTAAAAAGGAAGGTCTTTGGAGCTCATATCATCAAAGTTCGTGTCCGTATCAAAACCGCCTTGTGGATTTTGTGAACCGGGATTCTCGCGCTTTTGTAATATTCTAAATGTATCCGCAACAATTTCTGTTATACTCTTTTTTTGTCCCTCTTTATCGTTCCATTGCCTTGTATTGATCTTACCTTCCACATAGATCTGCATTCCTTTTTTAAGCATTTTCTCTGCATTTTCTGCATTCGTTCGCCACATCACAATGTTATGCCATTCGGTATGTTCAATACGGTTGCCTGTTTTGTCTTTGTACGCTTCGGTAGTTGCCAAACTAAAACTCACACGCGCTATATTTCCTTCGAGGTATTTTAATTCGGGATCTTTGCCCAAATTCCCTATCAATATCACTTTATTTACACCGGCCATTTTTTCATGTTTAATGAATTCTAAATATACTCAGGTTTTTCGACTCTTTAGGAAGCAGTTTTTAACCATTGATGAATGAATTTTACACCTTTAACAAATGGTTTTGCCATGATTTCATATCCCACTAAAATTTTACTATATTTACTACACACATTATAAACTAAAACACATGAGAATAAAATTACTTTCGATCGTTTTTTGTTTCTTTTTTATTTCCATCAACGCGCAAACTTGGCAATGGGCCATAAAAGGTGGTGGATCATTGAGCGATAAAGCTCAAGCCATAGACATTGATAATAATGGTAATTCTTATGTTGGTGGTTTTTACAATGTGGGTCAGCCCGCAAGTATTGTTGTGAATTTTGGACCATTTACTCCGCAAACCGATTGGGGTAAAGAAGGATTTTTAGCCAAGATAGATAAGTTTGGAAATTACCAATGGATAAAAGCTGCTATTGGTGGTTATGATGAACGCGTATTGGGTGTTCATGTAGATAGAATAAATAATTATGTTTATGCCACCGGTACAACTTGGGGTTGGGGACCAAACGCGTGTGATCTAGCTTTTGGAACGTGTTCCACAAATGCAACGTATGGTGAGCACGATCAGATCTTCCTTGGTAAATACGATCTAAATGGAAATTGCATCTGGTTAATTGAAGCAGGTGGAGAAAGTGATGATCATGGATTAGATATTGCAACTGATAAATATGGAAATGTTTATCTCACAGGTTTTATTTCGGATGCACAATTGAATTCTACACCTGAGGTATTTGGTACATATACCGTAATGGCACCTTATGGTGATTCTTTAGCGTATGTTGCAAAACTTTCGCCGGCGGGAGTATTTCAATGGGTGCGTACGTTTGGCGGACATGATGGCGAGCGTGATCACAGAATTGAAGTTGACAGTGCGTGTAATGTGTATGTGGCGGGAGGATTTTACGGAACAAAAACATTTGGTACATCTACATTAACTGCGGCAGGAGTTGATATTTATGTGGTGAAATATGATAAGAATGGAAATTTTATTTGGGTAAAACAAACCGGTAGTAATTTAGATGATAGAGCAAATGGAATTGCTATTGATCAAAACCAAAAAATTTATATCACCGGCGAATTTAGAGACACATGTATTTTTGGTAATGATACATTGAATAATAATGGCGGACCAAATGGCCGCGATATATTTGTGGCGAAATTAACCACAGCAGGAAATTGGAAATGGGCCAAAAAAGCGGGATCGAGTGCAGGAGGAGAAAGAGGAAATAGTATTTGCACAAACACCAAAGGAAATATTTTTGTAACCGGTACATTTGCCGACACTGCAAAATTTGGCGGATCCATTTCACTTATTTCAAGTCCTTTTACAACCGTGGATGTGTTCGTTGCAGCCATTGATACCTTAGGAAAATGGCGTTGGGCAGTGAAAGGCGGAGGAGTGTTAGAAGATAAAGGAAATGGAATTGCCTGTGATGATTCGTGCACAATTTACGCCGCAGGTTGGTTTGATTCGGTAGCAAGTTTTGGAACAAACAATTTAGTTTCTGCCGGAACCAAAGATGTTTATGTTGCTCGCTTAAAAAGCGCTTGCTTTACTTACTCTTTGGATGTATTGGGATCTGAAGAGCTTGATCCGAACCGTTTGTATGGATACGCTTATCCTAATCCAACAAATAGTAATTTGCAAATAAAGATCAACGAACAAAATTTTTATGCGCAGAACACACACATAACATTTATTGATATGTTAGGCAAGGAAGTGAATGTTACTTCTATTAGCGAGAAGGATCTTTTATTTGATGTTTCGTCATTGAAAGATGGCGTGTATTTTGTTGTGCTTAAGAACGGAAATAGTTCTACAACCATTAAATTCATAAAACAATAAGAGATATTTTCTCTTTTCAAAAATGGAAACATTATTCCGCATTACGCTTATTACACACATTGCTGCAGGTTCTTTAGCGCTTTTGGCGGGATTATTTGCCATTCTATTCCGGAATAAAATAAAATGGCACCGTCCGTGTGGCAAAGTTTATTTTATTTGCATGAATATTATTTTTGTCAGCGCAACTTTCATGTCAATTTATCACACCAATTTATTTTTATTGTGTGTTTCTTTTTTTACGTATTACTCTGCTATTACAGCCTACCGTTCGTTGAGTTTAAAAAAATTACATCTCGATCAAGACCCTGCTAAAATAGATTGGGCCATTGAGATATTTTTTGGAACCATTCATGTTTGCTTTGTTGGGTATTCTATTTTTTTATTACTCAATGGTCACCAAACGCTTGGGACAATTAGTTTGGTATTTGGTTTGATCGGTGTTCGTAGTAATTTATCTACCATCAAACGTCTTCGCAAAAAACTAGAATACAAAAATTATTGGTTGCTTGCACATTTAGGTGGCATGTTAGGAAGTTATATTGGCGCTTTAACGGCGTTCTTGGTAAATAACGGACAGCATATTCCCGCAGTTCCTTCAATTGTTTTGTGGCTTGGTCCGACTGCGATTTTTGTTCCGCTTATTTTTTATGAAGTGAATGTAAATAAAAAGAAGAGTAAGAAATTCTTGGAAAATTAATTCATCGGTTTTACAAATAGCAAAAATGTGTTACAACGCTGAGGCACAAACCAAAGCCTCTATCAAATACGCCAAACATAAAAGTTTTGATGCAAACATCATAAAACAACTACAATTAAAATTAGATCTAATTTCCTACACACCTTACTATCAAGTGAGCGGTTTTGCACATCCAAGAATTCTAGTGTTCACAGATCGTGAGCCTTTGGAGCCTAAATTATTTCATTGGGGACTTATTCCATCATGGATAAAAGATGAAGAGGGAGCGAAGAAGATAATCAATCAAACGCTTAATGCGCGCGGAGAAACAATTTATGAAAAACCTGCATTTAGAACTTCGGCCAAAAGTAAAAGATGTTTAGTTTATTTGGATGCTTTTTATGAACATCATCATCTAAATGGAAAAACATTTCCGTTTAGGATTGCAATGAAAGATGATTCGCCAATGGCAATTGCTGGATTGTGGGAAGAATGGGCCAACCCAAAAGGTTCGGGCGAGATCATTTCAACTTTTACAATTGTTACCACTGTTGGTAATTCAATTATGGCTAAGGTCCATAATAACCCAAAGGCGGAAGGTCCTCGCATGCCTGTAATTATACCTAAGGATAAACAGGATGAATGGTTAGATATTAAAGCAGACAAAGAAGTGATCCAGTCATTAATTAAACCTTTTGATGGATCTTTATTAGAGTATCATACCGTTGGCAAAATACTAGGTAAAGCTGCTATTGGAAATAAACCCGAGGTAGAAAATAAGGTGAAGTACCAAGAAATAGATTGGGTTTAATCATCTATCATGTATCTATTGACTTTCAAAACAAAATTGATCTTTACTCCATCCTTAAGAACTGTACATATTTTGTCGATGCTGTTCTCTTGGTACGTATGCCCAAAATTAATTATTACATTTTTTTGAGTTAATTGTATCCAACGTTTAAAGATATCCTTATTATAGATTACGCCATTATAATAACGAACGATATTTTTTTGTTCACTGAACAAACGAATATTAAGTGTACCACCAATAGGTTCAAATAATAACGTGTAGATCTCTTCCTTGAACTCAATAATAAGTTCCTTATTCTCTTTTTCGCCTTGCCAGATTTTTGTGAATTCTATTCCAATAAATGGTGGTTTTCCATTAGGTAATTTTAGTACTAGTCTCATCCTTCATGATCTTCCTTTCTCTTGCCTCTAATTTGTTCAATAAATTCAATCCACTTCTTAATATTCTAAATTTTGTGTGATGGAATGTCCACTTTAGTTGATCTTCATTTGTCAAATAATAACGCTCGTGGAGTGTCCATGAACAACCTTTCAGATCAATAAGCTCCCCGCTTGATCTGTAATCGCCTTTTGTAATATCCATTATGAGATCTTGCAGGATATTATCCAATGAAACAATGCATTTATTATCTCCACTATATTCCAACAGATCCACCATCACTAAATATCCTCCTAAATTTTCCATACACCAAAAGTAGATCAGGTTAGGAAAAAGTATGGCTATGAATTATAGCAATTTGAAATTTAACGTTTAGATAGTCGCTTGATCAGTAAACAGTTCCAATTTATTTAGTATTTTAGTTAAAATTATTGTCATGAAAAAACCATTTACTTCTTTATTAGGGTCATTAACCTGTAGGACCTTTACGTTAGTTTTTACAGCGTTTAGTTTTTTCAATTCTTCAGGCCAAACCAATTTAACCGATAATGGTCACCAAGATGAGATCCGCGCATTAGAAAAAGCGAAGAAAGAAAATGCGAAAGAAATGGAAGCATTTGAAATATTCACAAAAAATTTCAAGCATCCCGAAAATGCTGCTGCAAAAACAACGGCTTTGCCTGATACATCTTGCGTTGCAACAATTCCTGTAGTAGTTCATGTGTTTCATCCAAACGGAGCCCCCGCTGTTCCACTAAGTCAAATTGCTTATGCCATTCGTGATCTTAATATTACGTTTTCGGGACAAGATGCCGATTATGGAACCGTGAATGCAGCATTTTCCGGAGTAAAATCATATACTAAAATTCGTTTTGCATTGGCTAAGGTTGATCCAAAGGGAAATCCAACGAATGGCGTTGTGTATTATAAGGATAAACAAGTTGGTTATGCCAACAGTCCTATGTGGGATAACGAAATAACGGATATCGCTTGGGACAATTATAAATATTTTAATATTTACGTGATGAACGATCTTTTTGGAAATGGCGTGACCAATAATTCCGGATTTTGTTTTTATCCAAGCTCCGGACAGAGTGCTGCAGGAAGAGCGCGTATGGTATACAACTATTGGTATCTTGGTCAGGGCGGTGCATCTTTTAATAATTTAGAGTTCAACCAAACATTTACGCATGAGTGCGGACATTATATGAACTTATTGCACACATTTGAATTAAACAATTGTGCATCCGTTGGCGATCAGTGTGCCGACACGCCTCCCACCGCAGTTGCCGGTGCAGGTTGTACCGCCAATCAATGCAGTGCATTGATCAATGGAGAAAATTATATGGATTATAATGCTACGTGTTATAAGAATTTTACGATGGATCAAAACACGCGCATGGAAGCAGCCTTAATGCATCCGGCACGAATTACTCAATGGCAATACGATAATTTAGTGGCAACAGGAATACTTAATCCTGCAACAACGAACACTTGCGTAAATGCGAGTAAATTCTTTTCATTTTCAAAAACACAATTGTTGGAGGATATAAATAATAACGGCGCCATCGAAACTCCGCCGGTAATTATTTATGCTTGCGGTGGCGCACAATTTGCCAGTGCTGCTCAAACTTTGGTGCAAGGAACTGATTATACAATTTCTAATTTGCCAACAGGATTATCCACGTCTGTTGTTACTTCTGCAGATGGTAAAACTGCCACGCTCACAATTATGGGACAAGCTGCAGGACACGGTTCGGTAAATACCTTAAGCAATATTACTTTTGCATTCACCAATGCAGCAGTTGTTGGCGGAAGTGTTTCGGCGATCACTAATTATTCAAGTAATCTTAAAATAAAATTTTACGACCCATGGGGATTAACTTGCGCAAATCCTATTGGTTTGATCGCAACGTCATCTACTACTTGGTCAACATTTGAAACGAACGGATCGGTTGCAAAAAATTACGGACTAAAATATAGCGCAGGAAATCTTTATCTTGAAAATTACGGACGAGGAATTATTACAACGGGAGCAGCAAGCGACAATATTGTTTTTTTACCGGCAGGAACATTAATTGGTCCGGCCAGTGTTTGGAGAACAGGCGGCAATACGGGTGTTTTGTATTCTCCTTCTTATACCAACCTCGACGGAACAAACGGTTTTGTTGGTTTTAGAATGCAAATTGGTAACGATTATTATTACGGTTACATGACCATCACTGTTTCATCAACCACCGGTGCAACGCTTACGGAATATGTGTATAGTAACAAGCCCAATGAGCCAATTACTGCAGGTACAAATTGCGTGAATGTAGGAATAAAAAGATCAGAATTAAACGGCGCGCCAATAATTTATCCAAATCCTTCTTCGAAAGTTATCTATATACAAAACATAGGAGGTAAACCAATTTCTCATATTGTGATGGTTGATGTATTAGGAAGAAAAGTGTTAGAGCAAATGGAGAATACGTCTCAGATAAATATTGAACATTTAAATAAAGGTGTGTATCAGATAATAATTACTACAGAAGGAAAAAATTATTCGAGTAAGTTCATTAAGGAGTAGAATTATCGACTATACTTGGCAAAACCCAAACCATGAAAAAGCAATTACTATTTATTACAGTGGCATTATTATTTAGTGTGATCATCAAAGCGCAAAGCGGCTTAACGAATTTAAGTTTTGAGAATTGGACTTCTGGCTTTTTTGGAGTTCGACCTGTAGGTTGGATGGGAATGACGCTGAGTAAACAAACAAACAGTGTGCAACAAGGAACATATTATGTTAGAATAACTACTACGAGTACCGTTTCTCCAACTAATTGCGATGGCATCTTAATGTTGGGATATGCCATAGGTTCAAATTTTTATCCGGGCGCCCCGGTTTCACAAAAACCAATTACCATAAACGGTTATTACAAAACTTCTGGTTTAGGAGTAGGAGATACGGTTGGCGTATATGGTGTTTTAGAGAGTGCAGGATCTTTTGTTTCCTATACAGAATTTAAGGAAACCACTAATATTTCAAATTGGACCTCTTTTTCCACATCGTTTACTAATTATACACAAACACCTGATACAATTGAGATCTACGCATATTCAAATGCACAAGCGTTTGGGGGTGGACCTAACAAAATTAGTTCAGTGCTTGATCTAGATAATCTTTCGTTGGATTATGATTCAGGAATTGACGAACTTTCTATTGGAACAGCTTTTTTAGTATTTCCAAATCCCGCAACAAACGAACTCACAATTATTTCTAAGGATGAGAATGCAACATCAGTTTTGATCAGCGATCTGAACGGAAGAGTGATCAAGGAAATAGAAATAACTAACGAAAAGACCAAGATCGATCTTGAAACAATTTCTTCCGGTGTTTACACCTACTCAATAATGAATAAGCAGAAAACAAAACTGCTTTCAAATAAGTTCATTAAGAATTAATTTTAATTCGAACTTCAAAAATAAAAAGCCTCGCAAATTTTTGCGAGGCTTTTTTCAAACTGTATCCCAACGGTATTAGTGATAAACACTGCTGTCAGTTCATGGGTATGTAATTTAAAACTTAGAGAGACCTTACGAGGTCAGCATTAGTTATTGGTATGTATTCTTTAAACTTAGAAAGACCTTACGGGGTCAGCTTTACATTTATAATTTACATTTCTACAGAACAAAGTTACGTGCTTTGTTGTGCGAAATTGTTACATAAGTATTGAAAATGTTTATAGATAAAAAAAGCCTTACATTTCTGTAAGGCTTTGTGGGAACTACTGGGTTCGAACCAGTGACCCCCTGCTTGTAAGGCAGGTGCTCTGAACCAGCTGAGCTAAGCTCCCATTGGGGCGACAAATTTAAGTCCTTAGTTTTAATTATGCAAGTTTTTTTAGGGGTATTACGCCATTTCAAATTGCATCTTGCTAAGCTTGTGATACAAGCCTTCTTCGTGTTTTATTAGTTCTGCATGGGTTCCTGTCTCTAATACAACTCCCTTTTGCAAGACCACAATTTTATCGGCGTTTCTTATGGTAGATAAACGATGCGCGATCACAATACTGGTTCTTCCAACCATTAATTTCTCCAATGCTTCTTGCACCAAATGTTCGCTTTCGCTATCTAAACTGCTGGTTGCTTCATCTAAAATTAAAATGCTTGGATTTTTTAATACCGCGCGCGCAATGGCAATGCGTTGACGCTGTCCCCCAGATAACTGAATTCCTCTTTCGCCAACTAAGGTTGCAAATTTATCCGGAAACGATTCAACGAAATCATAGGCATTTGCTTTTTTTGCGGCTTCTTCAATTTCTGCATCACTGGCGTTTGGTTTTCCGTAAGCGATATTATCTTTTATTGTTCCTGCAAATAAAATAACATCTTGTGGTACGAGTGCAATTTTTTTGCGAAGATCAGTTAATGAATAGGCTTTTGAATTTTTTCCATCAATAATGATCTCACCATTTATGGGATCATAAAAACGCGAGATCATAGAAGCGATAGTGCTTTTTCCCGATCCGCTTGAACCAACAAGTGCAACTGTTTCGCCAATGTTTGCTTTGAACGATACATCTTTTAATACCACAAAATCGGGACGAGTTGGATAATTGAACGATACATTTTTAAATTCGATCTCACCGCTTTTTGTTTTTGCTCCTTCGCTAATATTTCCAAGATCAATATCTTCAATTTGTCCGTCGATCAATTCAAACACGCGATCGGTTGCACCCAAGGCGCGTTGCAACGAAGCGATCTGCTCGGGCAATCCTCCCAACGATCCTGCCACAAATAACGATAACATCATAAATGTTCCAAAGGCTTCGGGCGTTAATGTTTTATCTACTTTTAAAGCGAACAACATTTGCCATAAAATAAAAAATACCGATCCAAACACAAATACCATCACGAACGAAAAGAAGAGTCCTCTGAAAATTCCGTACTTCAATCCAAACTCGCGAATAACATTTGCTACCTTATCGTATTTTTTTATTTCGTAATCCTCGTTGGTAAATGTTTTCACATTCGTAATTCCGGTTAATGCTTCTCCAACAACCACATTTGATTCTGCAATTTTTTCCTGATAGGTTTTAGAGAACTTTCGGATCTTGCGCGCAAATAAAATACTCACTACGGTCAACGGTGGAATGATCACCAAGAACCATTTTGCAATTGGTCCGGAGGTCATTACCAAAATAACTAATCCACCAATACCAACGATCGTTTGTCGAATTAATTCCGCAATAGTAATTGTGAACGCATCAGAAATTACATTTATATCCGTTGCCATTCTGCTGCTTAATTCTGCAACCTGACTCTTAGAAAAAAAACTCATCGGCATTTGGATCAAACGCTTGAAGGTGTCGAGTCGTAATGCTTTGAGAATATTTTCGGTGACCTGCGCAAAAAGATAAACTCTTCCAAATGAGAACGCGGCTTGCAAAAGTAAAATTCCAAGAAGCACTAAACCAATTTCCATTAATTCAACTCGAATTGTTCCTACCTCTTTTGTATCCTCGGCCAAATACCCTAACATTTGTCCTGACTTTAGTGGAAAGATCAAACCAACGCCGGCACTTCCAACCAAAAATATCATCCCAAGAACAAACTTCCATTTGTGTTTGCCCAAATATCCAAAAAGACGTAACGACTTTTTGAGGTTGGCAACGCTAAGTTTTGCCTTTGGTAATTCGTCTGTTTCGCTATTAACAGGACCTGCGCCCCTGCGGCCTTTTGCCATGGTTTAGAAATATGTGCAAAATTAGGGTTTTTTAGAGGTATAGGCGTCATTTAATTGTAATCGAGCTCATCGTTTTACCGCCAATTTGAGGCGTTTTACCGCTTTCTCATAGGCAGAATTGGGCCTGTTTGCAGGGAAAATTTGTTTGTGGATTAAATAAATTGCCTATATTTGCATTCCGTTTTAAAAAGTATAAAAATTAGAAAGCATGAAAAGGACCTTCCAACCATCGAGAAAGAAAAGAACCAACAAGCATGGTTTTAGAACACGTATGGCAAGCGCTAATGGGCGTAGAGTATTAGCTAAACGCAGAGCAAGAGGACGTAAAAAGTTGACAGTAAGCTGCGAAAGCACTCATAAGTAATTAATAATCAATAAATTATATAGATCCACCCCAAAAGGGTGGATTTTTTATTTGCAATAAATGGAGATCTTAAATTAGCGGAAATCGTTAGAGCTATTCCATGAACTACTACTTAGGTTATTACTGAAAGCGAAGGCTAAATATGCAGTAATTCCCATATTGAAAATGAACATATGAAAAAACGCTCCCACACGATACATGCCCCAATAATCGGCGTGTTCGGGCAGCCAAATTAAACGCGTAGGTAAACTCACCGCTAAAATTGCAGTTACCAAGGCCACTGTAAATACTAAGGTCTCAAAACAACGCATTGGCCAATTAATAAGTTTTCTGTTTTTACCTAAACCGGTTCCCCATTTATGAATTAAACAATAATTACCGTGATCGGTTGGTGCGAATAATAATACTTCTTCATCTTTTCCATCTACTCTAAAATTTTCGATGGGCGCTAAAATTTTAAAACCCTTAAGATCTTTGCGATGTTTGATATTAAGATCCTTTATTTTTAAAATGGCTGCGTAGGGAATTTCTTTTTTGTAGAATTGCGAATCAATGAAACGTAAACGGTAAGCTATGCAAATTTCTTTTATATCCTTTAAAGAAAAAATATCTAATACATCAGCTGCATCTTCGTCAATTAATTCGAACGAGCGGTTATAAAGTTGAAGATGTTCAAGAACTTTTTTTTCGTGAAACAGATCCTTGTTCAAGATCTTGTGCACTTCATTGATAACAAGATCTTCCTGTTTTGAGTGTTTGATCTTACGCTTAAGAAGTTGAGCCGCTATGGAAACATCCTTTTTCATTAATACGGAATGATAGCAATACCAATAGAGTATGGAACGATACCGTTGGGTCCTCTTTTAGTGAATACCTCACTAAAATAATAACTGGCCGTCAAACAAAATTGTTCAACACCTATCCGCGCCACAACGCCATATCTCAGATAATTCATGTTCTTTGTATCGTAATATTTAAAATGACCATTATCATCAAACACTTTTCTGAAGTCGCTGAATACATAACCAACTTTTCCGCCTAACATTATTTTGAATTTGGAAATTGTTTTAGTGCGGAAACGAATTTCTAATGGCACTTCCACAATTTTTTGCGCAAAACGATTGATGGTATAATTATTTGTCTTTGGAACAATTTCGGTGACATTATATTTTTTCAAACTATCATAACGGTAAACAAAATCGGCATTGCTGTGAAAATTATGACTAAAAAAACCTATACCGTATCCAACACTAAAATTAGAACGACCAATTGACTTATCGAACATGAGCGCAACATTAAAGCCCATGCTTTTCCAATTCATGGTAATACCTTTTGGCACGTTAAGCCAACCGGTATGATTTATTTCGAGGATCAACCTATCACTTGGTTCCCCTTTGTAATTCTTCATATCATACTCATCATATTCTTTAGTTATCTTCTTATCCTGCTTTTGTTTGTCTTGCGCATTCGCACAAAAACATAACATAACAATAAAGCATAGAGTATGAGCGGTTCTTTTCATAGATGAAGAAAAGCAAATATACGAAATTTTAACATTAATTCCTTTTGGCTGCATTTGGGAAATTCCTAAATTGTATAAAATTAAAAGCTTAGAAAAACGAATTATCTCCATATGAAAAAACTTTACTTTGTTGTAGCACCTTTTATTGTACTCTTTTGTATTTGCACGGCATTTGTCTCCTTAAAATTCCATGATAAAAGCAGTAATGGTATCCTAAGCCAAACAGGTTCACCTGGCGAAGGCTTGTGTTCAGGATGTCACGGCGGAGGTCCGAGTGCTACAACAATAAGTATTAATGCTACACCTTCATTCTCCAATAACGAATTCATTCAAGGGCAACTTTATACAATTACAGTTACTGTTGCCGGTTCGGGATATCCAAAATTTGGTTTTGGTTGCGAGATATTATCGGCATCCACCAATACAAATGCCGGTCTTATGCAAAATCCAGGAAGTGGAGTGAAATTATTGACCGGTGGTAATGGAAGAAGAAATGCGATTCAATCCACGCCTAAGATCGGGACGGGAACGGCAGATTTTACATTTGACTGGATCGCTCCATCAGATGGAATTGGTGTTAGGATCTTTGCTATTGGAAATTGTGTGAATGGAAATGGAAATACCAGCGGAGATTTCGCGCGCACTATTTCGCTTACACTTTCTACGCCAACAATTACGGGTGTAGAACAACAAAAAGGACTTTCGTTGAGAAATTTTCAAGTATTTCCAAACCCTGTGCAAGATAAGATCAATGTGAGTTATGGATTAAGTGATCCAAAACATGTAAAAATTCAATTGAGTTCGGTTACCGGACAAATTGTAGCAGAATTACTAAATGAAAAGCAAGAGAATGGAATGTATACAAAGAACCTTAATGTTCCATCAGATGTTGCTTCAGGTGTGTACTTTTTAAAGATATTGGCCGATAATGAGAACGTGGCGCAACGATTAGTGGTGATCAAATGACCTGCGGATCCATTTTTTTTACTAACTTTACTTAAACCAATTAAAAAAAATAACATGAAGAAAATCTACACACTTTTATTTGTTTGCATTAGTTTAATGAGTGCTCGCGCAACTTCTTACACTGTTTCTATTGTCGGTACATCTTTTTCTCCAAATACATTAACGGTAAGTATAGGTGATGTTGTCACCATACAATCAACCGGTTCACATCCACTGGCGCAAGTTGATCTCGCAACTTGGACTGCGAATGGAACAGCTACAGTAAGCGGAGGATGGGGAACAAAAACAGCCGACTATACATTTACCATTAGCACAACAAGCACTATTTATTATGTTTGTACTAACCATGTGGGCTTGGGAATGAAAGGCCAAATAGTTGTGGCTGCATCAGGATTAAAGGAGAATTTTACCATGTTGAGTAACTTATCTGTTTTTCCGATCCCTGCATCTGAAACCATTAACTTAAACTATTCCCTTAGCGAAAACACTTTGGTAGGGATAAGTTTGATAAGTTTGAACGGACAAAAAGTTGCCTCCTTAGTTAATGAAGTTCAATTAATTGGGATACAACAAAAAGCAATAAGCGTTCCAACGGATCTGGCACCTGGTGTGTATTTCTTGCAAATTTCAGCTAACGGCGAAAGAATGGAAGAGCGATTGATCAGCATTAAGTAATTTCGACTAATTTTGAATAAGATCCGCTCAAATTGGGCGGATCTTTTTTATTGATTATTTTCTCTAAACAATTAAAATTGTTGTTACATTTGGAATTAGAGTTTGAATTATGCATTTATCAGAAAAGGTTAAAGAGATATCCGAATCGCAAACCATTGCGATGGCGCGAAAAGGTCGTGAGCTTAAAGCGCAGGGCATAGATATCATTAGCCTTAGCTTGGGCGAGCCCGATTTTCCTACACCGGATATTATAAAAAAAGCTGCAAAGGATGCTATTGATGCTAATTTCAGTTATTATACGCATGTGTCGGGTTATTTGGAATTGCGTGAAGCCATTTGCAAAAAATTTAAACGCGATAATAATTTAGACTTTACACCCGATGAAATTGTTGTGTCTACAGGCGCAAAACAAAGTATCGCAAACGCTGTTCTTTGTATCATCAACCCGGGCGATGAGGTAATTATTCCCGCGCCATATTGGGTTAGCTATGTAGAGATCTTGAAAATGGCGGGAGGAGTACCGAAGTTCATTAATACAACCATTGATGCGGATTTTAAAATAACAGCAAAACAATTAGAAGCAGCTATTACTCCAAAGACCCGCATGATCATGTTAAGCACTCCGTGTAATCCTACCGGAAGTGTTTATACAAAAGAGGAATTAAGATCATTAGCAGAAGTAGTAAAGAAGCATGATGAACTTTATATCATGAGTGATGAGATCTATGAACACATTAATTTTATTGGTAAACACGAAAGCTTTGCACAATTTGATTTTATAAAAGATCGCGTGATCACCATCAATGGTGTTTCAAAAGGCTTTGCTATGACAGGATGGCGAGGAGGAATTTTAGCCGCTCCAAAATGGATAGCACAAGCTTGCGATAAAATGCAGGGACAATTTACTTCGGCCACATGCAGCATTACGCAACGCGCTATGCATAAAGCTATGGAGTTGGATTACGACACCTATATTAAACCAATGATCGTTGAATTTAAAAAACGCCGCGATCTTGTTTTAAAAATGATGAAAGAAATTCCCGGATTAAAAACAAATACACCAACGGGTGCATTTTATGTGTATCCGGAAGTAAGTTCTTTCTTTGGAAAAAAATATAAGGATATGAAAGTAGATAATGCCACCGATCTTTCTTTATTCCTTTTGGCCGAAGCACACGTGGCTATAGTTCCAGGTGCGGCTTTTGGTGATGATAATTATATTCGCTTTTCTTACGCTACCGGTGAAGACAATTTACGCGAAGCCCTCAAGCGTATGAAAGAGGCCTTAGCAAAACTAGCTTAATTCAATGAAACGATTTTCCATAAAAAAAGAACACGTACGAGAAATTTTCAGATCATTCAACAACCTTAATGTGCTTATTATTGGCGACGTGATGGTGGATAGTTATTTATGGGGAAAAGTAAATCGTATCTCACCCGAAGCTCCCGTTCCAATTGTATCGGTGTCGAGCAAAGAAATTAGATTAGGAGGCGCAGCCAATGTGGCTTTGAATATTCAAGCATTAGGCGCAAATCCGATTTTATGTTCGGTGATCGGTGTTGATATTGAGGGGCAGCAATTTTTGGATCTATTACGAAGACAACGTTTATCGCAAAAAGGAATTTTAAAAAGTCGTGATCGCATAACAACCGTTAAAACTCGTGTGATCGGAAATAAAGCGCAACTGATCCGTGTAGATGAGGAGAATGAAGAGGATATTACAGCAGCGGAAACAAATCAGTTACTCACTTTGATCTCCTATATTATTCAACACGAAAAAATTGATGTGATCATTTTTGAGGATTATAATAAAGGACTCATCACGCCAAAACTTATTAGTAAAGTTGTGGAATTATCAAAATCAAAAGGAATTCCTACCTGTGTTGATCCGAAGAAAAAGAATTTCTTGGCCTATAAAGGCGTGAGTTTATTTAAACCAAATTTAAAAGAGTTACGCGAGGGATTAAAATTGGATATTGATACTGAGAATGTGAATGACTTGCAAAGAGCCATCAGCAGTTTTAGAGTAAAACAAAAATTTGAAACGGCCTTAGTAACACTTGCCGAAAAAGGTGTGATCACTAATTCAAGAAAATTAAAAGAACATTTACCTGCGCATATTCGTAGTATTGCCGACGTGAGTGGAGCGGGTGATACGGTAATTAGTGTTGCGGCATTATGTAGAGCATTAGATTGCAATGAGATATTTACCGCAGCGCTCGCCAATTTATCGGGCGGATTAGTTTGCGAAGAAGTAGGCGTGGCGCCGATCAATAAAGAAAAATTATTAGACGAAGCTTTGGAATTAGAGTTCGTTAAGAGCTAAGGTTTTAGTGTGGGAAGGAAATTATGGAGGGAGTAACACCGTACAATTCTAAAGAATCAAAAAAGGAGCAGGTTGCTCAGATGTTCGACAACATTGCATTTCGCTATGATCTGCTGAACTCTATTTTATCATTAGGCATTCACAAAGGCTGGCGAAAAGAATGCGTTAAATTATTACGCGAGCATAAACCCAAACTTATTTTAGATGTGGCTACAGGTACCGGAGATTTTGCCATTCAATGTACGCAATTACATCCCGAAAAAATAATTGGTGTGGATATTAGCGAAGGCATGATGAAGTTTGGTCGCGAAAAGATCAAAAAGAAAGGATTGGAAAAATTAATTACCTTGGAATACGGTGATGCGGAGACCATTTCTTTTCCTGATAATACATTTGATGCCATCGTCATTGGATTTGGCGTTAGAAATTTTGAGAATTTAGAAAAAGGACTCATTAATTTACGACGCGTTTTAAAGCCCGGCGGAAAATTGGTGATATTGGAATTCTCGAATCCAAGGAATGGTTTTGTTAGATGGGCTTATAGTTTTTATTTCAATAAAGTAACGCCGTGCATTGGTCGTTTATTTTCAAAAGATGTACGTGCCTATAAGTATTTGCCCGAAAGCGTAAAGGCTTTCCCTGACAATGAGCGATTTACGAATATTCTTAAAAAATTAGCGTATACTCAAACCAGCTACAAGAG